>JAKVKY010000020.1 GCA_022484685.1 Acidaminococcaceae bacterium
GGCGCTACCTTTGTGGGCCAGACCGTGATGACCATTATTCCTTTTGCACCTATCCAGGTGCCGCTGGCCGTTTCTATTACCTACGGCGTGGGCAAAGCTGCCACCGCCTGGCTTAAGGCCGGCCATCCGGAGAACGTGGCCGCCTTTAGGGAAATTTTTGAAAAAGCCCGCAAGGAAGGCATGAGCAAGATTGACGAGCTCAAGAATAATCCGGATAAGGATAAACCTTTGGGCGACGAATCCAAGAAATTTAATTTAAAAGATATGAAGGCCAGCCTGAAAGATTTAAAGAACATGGACCGCAAGGACATGGACGCCAAGGCTAACGAGCTTTTCAACAAGGTGAAGGTGCAGGCGGATACCGCCGAAGGTTTACTGGCGAAGACCCTGGAGGATCTGAACCTGAACATCCTGGGGCCGCTGAAAGAACACGGTACCCAATGGGTAGGCGCTCAGAACCTGGAAAAACTCAGCAAGGGCGAACTGGTCATTCCCTACAGCGAGATTAAACCCCAGGTGATCAAGGCGCTGCAGGGCAGCGAGTTTACCCTGCTGGATATCGGCTTTGAGACGCCGGATAAGTTGGCGCTGCTGTTGCAGCACAGCAAGTACGGCACCCTGAAACTGATCTTGTCGGTGCTGGACTTTTATGTGGGTAGCGACGCGGCCAAGGCTAACCTGAAAGTGGAAGACTTTGACATCAGCGACAACGATTTTGCTTCCCTGGTCATTGAGACCGTGGGCGATAAACTGATTTATTCCATCCTGGACCTGGCTTTTGACAAGATGGAGATGAAGGACAACGGTGTGAAGGCTACGTATGCGGACCGGGTGGTCAGCATCGACTGCCACGAGATGCTCGCCGCCAGCAAGCTGAGCCAGAAGAAGATGCTGGGCAAATCTTTGCTGGACGTGCTGCATCTGGTTAACCTGACGCCGGAACTGGGCGGTTTAAAATTGAAGGCCAACGTGAGCCTCAGATAAGTTGAGGGGGATACGGCATGATGGATGAGGGGAAATACGAACAATTTAAAAAAGAGCGGGAGGAGCGGCGCCAGAAAACGGCAGCCTTGCGCAAAAAAGTGCTGGCGGTGCTGGGCATCCTTGTGCTCTGTGTCGTAGGCGTGTTCGGCTACCTGTACATTTCTACCAAGATGGAAGTGGATAGTTTGCCGCCGTCCGGAAAGATTACGGGTACCGCGGCAGCGCCTAAAGGCGCCCAGGATGCAGCCAAAGAAGCTGCGCCCGCGCCCACAGGCGACATCCGGCAGACGCCGGAACCTCATGATTATTCCGTGCTGGTCAAAAAAGGCGAGTTTAAGTTGTACCTGTTAGATCACGGTACACCGGTGGCCGTTTGGCCGGTAGCCGTAGGCAAGAATCCCGGCCAGAAGGAAAAGACCGGCGACATGAAGACGCCCACGGGTACCTTTACGGTGAACGAGATTACTAATTCCAGTACCTGGACCCGGGATTTCCATGACGGCAAAGGTATCGTCAAGAACGCGTACGGTCCCTGGTACATCGGCCTGGATACCAAAGCGTTAAGCCAGGGTAAATGGGACGGGATCGGTATTCACGGTTTGCATGATCCGAAGCTGGCGGGCACTAAGGCCAGCGAGGGCGGTGTGAGCATGGTGAATGCGGATCTGGAAAAGCTCAAGGCGGTTCTTAAGAACGGAACGAAGGTTACGATTGAGGAATAGCTGACCGAAGTTTTTAATCAAGTTTAATTTTAAGGCGCTGCATCCAAACGGGTGCGGCGCTTTTTGTTTGTCAAAGACAGTAGTTGTTTGGCAACAGGTAAAGACAGGGGCAGGGCCGGAGCTGTGTAATGCACAAGGGCCACAATCCTGTCCGGCAACAATCACAGGATGGCGGTAGCTGCAAGCTCCACGCGCAATACTCCAGGATGCTGTTTTAGTGGTCGACTCAGCTACTTCGCACAGGTTTTGCTACGCAAAACTGGGTGTTTCGCAACGCTGCGCCAACCTACTAAAACTACGCATTCTTCCGATGCGCGTCTCGCTTGCAGCTACTGTCAATTGTTGTTGCTGCGATAGAATCGTGACCCTGTTCTTACGCATTTGTACTTAGGCTACACTCCATCCTTTGAACCTATGTTTCTAAGGGAAAATGTCAGCATCTATTTTTGTATTGCAGTTTATATAAAGATATTCTGCATCGGCATGTCTGCATTGTATTTTGTACATAATTATGATATTATAATATATAAAAGAGGAGCGTGATATTATGCCGGAAATTAGACCGATTACCGACTTGCGTGATACAAATACGATTTCGGAACTTTGTCATACCAAAAAGGAACCCGTTTTCATAACTAAAAATGGATATGGCGATTTAGTAGTTATGAGTATTGAAACCTATGAAGATTTGTTGGAGGAACGGGCAACTGATTATGCTATTGCCGAAGCCGCAGAAGAATATAAGGCAGGTGCGCCGCTAATAGATGCAAAGAGTGCCTTAAAAAAATTACGGAGGCGACATGGCGCTTGAGTTCAAAGTTTTATTACTGCCTAGGGCCTATAAGGATTTAGAAGATATCTGTAATTATATTGAATGGCATTTAGATGCGGCCCAAGCAGCTGCTACATTGTATGATGAATTTGAAAAGGGTATTGCAAGTTTAAGTGTTTTTCCTGAACGCGGAGCTGAAAGGAAAACGGGTAGATTTGCCAATCAAGGATATCGCCAACTCTTTGTAAAAAATTTTAATATTATTTATCGTGTAGATATTTTTAAAAGACAAGTAATTATTTACACGATAAGATATCGATTAAGTAATTTTTGATTTGCGATAAGTGGCTATTTAAATCTAAAGGAGATAAAAAAGTGGAAACGTCGGCGATTTTAATTCTGGAGAATTTAACACCGGAGCAATTGGATGCTGAACTGGAAAAAGGTTACCAGGATTATAAAGAGGGGCGGGTACTGACAGCAGCAGAATCTTATGCCCTGTTGAAAAAGGAATTTAAGATATGAAAAGATAAATTTTAGCGCTGCATCCAAACGGGTGCGGCGCTTTTTATGTATCGGCAAAAATACAAAATTCCCTGCCACCTCGACTAGTGACAGGGAACTTTGCGGAAAAGAGATAATACTATGACTACTACTACGTCCAGCAGACGTCGTCCACTTTAAAGTCGTGGAGCAGGGCGCCGATGTTGTAGACGTCGTATTGCTGGTGGACGATGCAGTATTCCATGATGACGTCGAAGAGGATGCTGTGGGACAGGGTGTAACCGGCGCTGTTTAAGAGCGTCAGGGTGTCGTCCAGGTTCAGCCGCAGCCCCAGGGCAATCTTCAGGGCCGTGACCTTGGTGGGCTGGTAGTGCTCGTCGTGCATGATCTTGCTGAACAGCCGCCGGTCCATGTCCACGGTATTGTAAACCGCCGGCGGGCTCAGACGCCTGGCCTCCATGTAGCGGCGGACCCTGCAGGTAAAACTGGGGCCGAGTTCCGCTTCCCTGGCTGCCAGGTGCAGGGTCACGGGCAGGCAGGGATGATCGGGACCGGTATAAACTTGCCGGGTATAAGCTAAAACTGCGTGTACAAAATCATCGTATTTCAGAATCATAACCCCCTCTAAAAATGTGTGTAAAAGTGCTGCGTAAAAAATTTTCCTTCATCTAATACACTTAAATTTTACCACAAAGCTTAGACAAAATGGTCGCCTGTACGGCGACATAAATTTGGGACTGCCAGAGTGGCGCCGCGGAAAAAATTTTGGCGGCGTTTGCTTCCATTACTAAGTTTAGTGATACAGTAGGTTGTTTAAAGAATGGCCTTATGTTAGAATTGTTATACAAGGAAAATATGCGTAAGTATCAGTGATGATAGAAAAAGGGGATTACGATGAATGCCCCATATCTGTATCTAGAAATTAATATCATCTGTATCCTGGTCCTGGGGTACCTGCTGACCAAGTACCGGGACGCCCAGGTGTTGCGGTATGACCTGCTGCTGTTCCGGCGTTTCCTGGCAGCGGGTGTTTTGCTCTGCCTGTCGGACGTGGTGTGGATTACCATCGACGGCGCCACTTTTACCGGCGCCCGGGAATTAAACTGGCTGATAAACAGCTTGTACTATGCGCTGTGCAGCATCTGCACCTTCTGCTGGTATATTTTTGCGGAACATGAATTGTGTTCCGAGACCCGGCGTCCGTCCGGGAATAAGCGTTTACTGATCGTGCCGCTGGTCCTGGTGATCGTTATCGACCTGGTTAGCTGGCATACCGGCTGGATTTTTAGCGTGGATGCGGCCAACCGCTGGCAGCGTGGTCCTTATTATTTTATCCAGGTAATCGTCAACTGCGCGTATATCCTGCTCATCACTTTTCAGACCTGGAGAGAGGCCCTGGCCGCCAAATTGTATGTGACACGCCGCAAGTTGCGGTCGCTCACTTCTTTTGCCGTACCGGCCAGCATCGGCGTCATCCTGTCCCAGGTTTTTGCGGGTTACACCTTGACCGAAGTGGGCCTGACCTTGTCGGCGCTGCTGGTTTATCTGAACTTGCAGGAGCAGCGGGTGTCTTTGGATGGTTTAACGCGGTTGAACAACCGCAGCGAATTCCAGTGCGTCCTGGAAGGCAAAATGAATTTTTTAAATCCGGACAAACCTTTGTACCTGCTGGTGCTGGACATCAACAAGTTTAAAAAGATTAACGACGAGTATGGACATATTGAAGGAGACCAGGCTTTAAAACGCATGGCGCAAGTTTTAAGGGAAGTGGGCGATGCCTACGGGTGTTTCATCGCGCGTTTTGGCGGCGATGAATTCCTGCTGCTGTGCGAGGCGGATGAGGAACAGCAGATCCTGGATTTGTGCGCGGATATCCGGTCGGCGTTAGCAGCCAGCAATGTTCACAGCGGCGTACCTTATGATTTGAAAATGAGCATCGGTTACGCGGTGTACGACCCGGCCTTCAAAACGCCGGAAGAGTTTGTGGCCCAGGCGGATGCCCACATGTACGAGCAAAAACGCAAGATGCAAAGCGCAACAGAAAACAGAAAATAAAATTTGCAGCACGTACTCCCAAAATCCCCGCGGAAAAGTTCCGGCGGGGATTTTTTGTGCATGGGCACAACTATTTTGCAAAATATTTGTAATTTCATGGTATAATTAAACAAAGTAATCAGAACGGAAGAATTACATATAGTAACCGATGGAAACATTAACCATAGGAAGCAGTATCTCTTAACCGGGGGAAGTGACAGGCGATGAATACTAAAACTGTGCGCACGGAACGGCAACAAATTTTCTCCAGCCGGATGGGTTTACTCTGCGTGGCAGGGCTGCTGTTAAATTTGCTGCTTTCCAACCTGGTCATCAAGCTCAAGCTGCCGCTGTACGTGGATAATGTGGGCAGCATCCTGGTGGCCGCTTTGGGCGGAGCTTTGCCCGGTATGTTCGTGGGTTTCCTGTCCAACTTAATCAACTCTTTGAACAATGATCCGCTGTCCATGTACTACGGGATCCTGACGGCTGTCATCGCTTTTCTGGCGGCGCAGTTTTCGGCCCGGGGTTATTTTAAAACTTTGCGGGGCTGCGCCCTGATGACCATCTGCTTTGCCCTCATCGGCGGCGGCATCGGTTCCTGCATGACCTGGTATCTGTACGGCGGCGGCATCGGCGAAGGTATTTCGGCGCCGCTAGCGACAATTTTTGCCGCCTGGGGCCTGCCGGATTTTGTGGCACAGCATCAGCGCCAAGGTAGTGTCGTTGCTGGTCATTACCTCGGTCATCATCAGCGGCGCGGCGATCATTATCAGTTCCAGCTATTACAGCGATAAGCTGCTGGCGGAATACGCAATCAGCTGTCGCAGCGCGGCCCGGCAGATTGCGTTCCATGTGGATCCGGCGGAGGTGGACCGCTATCTGCGGGAAGGCGAGGCAGCGCCGGGGTACACAGCCGTTAAGAACCATATCGCCAGGATCCTGGCCAGTACGGAAGGCTTGACCTATGCTTATGTGTACCAGATTCAGCCGGACGGCTGCCAAGTGCTTTTTGATATTGACACTAAAGATACGCCGGGCGCCAAACCGGGCGAGGTGGAACCTTTTAACGAAGGTTTTGGCAAATATAAGGAAGCGCTGCTGGCCGGTGCGGAAGTTGACCCCATCATTACCAACGACAAATACGGCCGCCTGTTGACGGTGTATATGCCGGTGAAAGATGCTGCCGGTAAGACCGTGGCTTATGCCGGCGCCGATATTGACATGAAACAGTTCGTGCAGGACATGCGCATCTTTATCATCAAGATGCTGGCCATGGCCTTTGGTATTACCATGCTCATGTGCGCCCTGGCCATCTGGTATGCGGACCGGATCTTTATCCGGCCTATCAACGCCATCGTGGCCCAGACCGAAGCGTTTAACAAGGTGCAGCCGGAGCACTGGCTGGAAAGCCGGGAATGGCAGGAACGCCAGCCGGTGACCACCGGGGACGAGCTGGAAGAACTCTACAATACGGTCAGCGGCGTGCAGGAAAATATTGCCGCCAACGTGAAAGAAAAGCTGGCCACGGAGCAGAAATTAAAACAGACGGAAGAAATTAAACGGCAGGCGGCCATCATCGCCGTCCAGAATAGAAAACTGGAAGCGGCCATCAAGCAGGCGGACGAGGCCAGCGCGGCTAAGAGCATGTTCCTGTCCCGGATGAGCCACGACATGCGCACGCCTATGAACGGCATCCTGGGTCTGGCGGAACTGTCCAAGGATCAGGAGATGAGCCCGGAGGTGCGGGCTACTTTTACGAAGATTGACGTGGCGGGGCAGTATTTGCTGAGCCTGATTAACGATACCCTGGACATGAGCAAGATCGAGGCGGGCAAGATTGAGCTGCATCCGGAGCCGGTTTTGTACGGCACTTTCCTGCAGAACCTGGTGGATATGCTGCAGGTGCAGTTAAAGGAAAGACGGCTGCAGTTTAAATATCAGCTGGATAAGGAGCTGGCAGCGGCCTATGTGCAGGTGGACAAGGTACGCCTGCAGCAGATTTTTACCAACCTGCTCAGCAACGCCATCAAGTTTACGCCGGTGAGCGGACGGATTGAGTTCCTGACCCGGGTCACGGAGCGGGACGCTAAGATTGTTAAGTTGGAAGCTGTGGTCCGGGATACGGGCATGGGTATGAGCGAAGACTTTTTGCAGCACGGTTTGTTCCAGACTTTTACTCAGGAAGCCGGGACCGCCAGGTCGGAATATCAGGGCACGGGGCTGGGCATGGCCATTACCAAGAATCTGGTGGGCATGATGCACGGCACGATCGCCGCCACCAGTATCCAGGGGAAAGGTTCCACCTTTACGGTGCAATTGCCGCTGCCGTTAGCAGCTGCAGCGGCGGTAGCCGCTTTAAAGCAGAGCCGGACGGTACAGGCCGTGACCGGCAAGACGCTGGCCGGCAAACGCATCTTGCTGTGCGAAGACCAGCCGCTGAACGTGGAAATTACCACCAGGCTGCTGGAACGTCAGGGGCTGACGGTGGAAAGTGTGGAGAACGGTCAGCTGGGCGTGGACAAAGTTGCAGCCGCTAATCCCGGCTATTACGATTTGATTTTGATGGACGTGCGTATGCCGGTGCTGGATGGACTGGCGGCGACGCAAAAGATTAGGACGCTGCCCCGGACGGATGCGGCCAAGATTCCTATCGTGGCCATGACGGCCAACGCGTACGAGGAAGATGTACAGGCGTGCTACGATGCGGGGATGGATGATTATGTGCAGAAGCCGGTGGATGTGAAGCTGCTGTATGGGGTGCTGCATAAGTATTTGGGTTGACGGAGGCGGCGTCTTTTTAGGCGCTGCTAGTAAGTGATGCCCAACCGGGATGCTTTTGTTTCCACCGTCGCTTCGCCCTGTTGGGCTGGATGAAACTTTTAGCCGCCGTCACCGTGCAGGCACGGCATGACGGCTTTGCCGTGGCTCAGCATACGGTTCACAAAAGCATCCCGGTCTGGGCAAGCTACAATAGCGCCTGAAAAGACGTCCGCATGCACAAATCAGTAAAAAAAATACGCTGCCGTAGAATATTTACGACAGCGTATTTTTTAGTTCAGCTTTACACGTGTAAAAATATGTGTTAGAGTTTGATATAGGGGTGATGACCATGAAAGATAATTATACGTTCCCGGCAATTTTTGAAACAGCTGAAGACGGTATTTCTATCTTTTTTCCGGATTTGCCAGGCTGTCTGCCTTACGCCAATAATATGGAGGAGGCTTTTAAAAATGCCAGGGAAGCTTTGCAGCTCCATTTGTTTGGCATGGAAGAGGACGGGGAGAAAATTCCTGAGCCTGCTGATCCCACTAGTATAAAATTAGCTAAGCACCAGGTCTTGACCATGATTGATGCCTGGATGCCGCCTTTTAGAGAAAAGATGTTGAACAAGGCCATGAATAAGACGGTCACCATTCCGCGTTGGCTGAATACGCTGGCGGAAAAGGAAAACGTAAATTATTCTCATGTCCTGCAGGAAGCTTTAAAAAATTATCTGGGCGTTAATGAAAGTACGGATAAGTATTTTACTAGTGAAGGCTATCATGCTGTCAAAGAAGCGCAGGCCTTGTACGAAGTAAAAACTAGAAAGACATCCGCGCATAAGAAAAAATAAGTTTTGTTGCGTTTTCAATCGTCCCGGTCGACTTTATATTCCCGTTCCAGTTTTTTGTAGGTGTCCAGACCGATGAAGTGGTTGAAGCGGGGGAAGTCGATCATTTTATCCGCAAGGGAGGCGGTGGTGCCGGTGGTGTTGAGAACGGTGAAGGCGTCGTGCAGGGTCTTGCTGACCAGATACAGGGCGCTGCAAGCCCAGAAGACCACGCTGTACCCCATCTGCTCCAGTTCCTTGGCAGGGATGAGCGGCGTCTTGCCGCCCTCGATCATATTGCTGGTCAGGTAGATGCCGGTACCTTCAAAAGCACGGGCGGCCTTTTCAATCTCAGCCCGGTCCCGCAGTGCTTCGATAAAGATAATTTCCGCGCCGGCGTCAGCGTAGCGTTTGCCGCGTTCGATGGCGTCGTCCAGACCGTTGATGGCCCGGGTATCGGTACGCGCCATGATCATCATGCTTTTATCCACGCGGGCATCCACGGCGGCGCGCAGTTTTTGCGCATGCTCTTCCGCAGTGATAACTTGTTTACCGTCCATGTGGCCGCAGCGTTTGGGCCAGACCTGGTCTTCCAAAAAGACACAGGCGGCGCCGGCAGCTTCAAACTCCTGCTCGGTGCGGATGGCGTTAAGAGCGTTGCCGTAACCGGTATCGCCATCGCCGATGACGGGGATATCGATGGCGTCGCAAATTTGTTTCAGGGCCGTGGTCATTTCCGACAGGGACAAAAGGCCCACATCGGGCTGCGCCAGGCGGGACGCTTCGATGGAATAGCCGCCCATGGCGATACAGGGAATGCCGGCTTCCTGGGCAATCTTGGCCGACAAGGCGTCGTAAATGCCCGGGACAATCATAATTTTTTTAGATTTTAGACGGGCACGAAAGTCCAATCTTTTTTGATGCGCAGTTTTCATAATAGTTTCAGCCCCTTTGTTTGTTAACTTTATTAAAGATTAACATAACACGTTTTAGGGTGTTGGTCAACCAAAGGGAAAAAGAAAATTTTTACAAAACTACTTGGATACCGTGGTAAGACCACTCAATTTTAACCGTACTTTTTGATAAGTTCCGGCACATGGGTGGCCAGCTTTTTGCTGTTGGTGTCCGCATATTCCAGGATCAGGCGGGTCTGGGGCGCCCATTTTTTTAAGGCGGCGAACACCGGCGGCCAGACGGGAGCCGAAGTGCTCAATCACCTTGGGCAGGTCCCAGCTGTTGACATGGGCGTGTCCCGTATCCAAAAGTACCGCCACCCGGGGCAGGTCTTCCAGCAGATGTTCGAACTCGGGCAGGTCGAACAGTAAAGTGTCCAGCGGGCGCAGTCCCACATTTTCCACGGCCAGGGTGATGTCGTAATCGTGAGCCAGCTGATCCAGGTTCACCAGTTTGTTCCACACGTCCAGACGCAGCTGTTCCGGGTCGCCGTACAATTCTTCATTGGTGTGGACGACCACGAAATCGGCTTTGACCTTACTGGCATAGGCAAAAGTTTTGGAAAAGATTTTTTCGTAACAGTTATCCTGGGCAGGGTTGGCCAGGTTGATGCTGAGGCAGGGACCATGGATGCTGAGCGCCTTGGCGTGGCCGTGCCGGATTTGCGGCAGCACCGAGTCCCAGTATTTATTTTTCCCGAACTCGTAAAAAAATTCCAGGCCCAGGTTGCGGGGCACATGGAGCAGGTCCCTGTAGCGAAAACCCGCAAAAGCCAGATCGCTGATTGCCAGCCGCATCTTTAACCACCCTCTCACCAGATAATCAGATAAAAAGTCTGGAGCAGCTTGTTTGGCACAAGATGCTCCAGAATATGTGAAAATGTGTGGGGCGGGACTAACTTAAAGAGCAGCAGTAAAAAGGAGTGTCTTAGTTTAGAACTTAGGGAATTCTTCACCAAACAATTTGTCTTTAGAGTTAGCCAGCCCCACATATTTCGTGCCAGGAATAACAAAATTTCCTACTAGGAATAACAAAAATTACTACTGGTTTCACTGTACCGTACTTTCTTAAAAACCAAAGCACGGACAGGTAAAGTTTAGGTAAAAAAAGATACCTGGACGCCAGATTTTTTGAACCTGGGTTCAGGTATCGCTTTTTATTTCACGACAAAGTTGCTGTAGGTGTATAGGCTGACAGCATTACGGCGCTAAATTATTTCAGCAGCTCGGCTTTTTTGCTCAGGATAGCGGCGCAGGCAGTGCAGGCCGGGCAGATGCAATATTTGCCGCCCTTGGCTTTGTGCTCCTTGGCAGCGGCCAGAGTTTTCTTGGCAGCTTCAGCGCCAAAAAGCTTGGTTCCTTCCGGAGAAGCGACAAAAGCGATCATGTCGTCGATAGGCAGGATGTCTTCTTCGATTTCCTTAAGGTATTTCTTAGTCTCGGCAGCTTCGTCCTTGGTGCCGACAGCTTTCAGCCAGGCAGTGGCTGCTGCTTTAACTTCGGGGCACGCGGAAGGTGCTTTTAATAAATCCTGAGTCTTGGCTACGACAAATTTTTCCAGATCTTTTTTCATAGGAATCTCCTCGCTTTCTTAACTAACTTTATTATAGGTCCATTAATTTTGCGAAACAAGATATTAAGAAATTTAAAAGTCACTATGAATTTTCATAGTATAGATTTTAAGCGCCGCAGGAAATTTTGGCGCGCTCCCAAATTACTTTACGTAAATTTTGGATGCCGGTCAAATATTATAATCACACTTCTCGCACAGTTTAATATCCCGGGGGCAGTTTTCTTTCTCAGTCAGGCCGGCCCAGTGGCAGATGCCGATCAGGATGGGCAGCACGGATTGACCTTTGGCGGACAGGGCATACTCCACCTTGGGCGGAATCTCCGGATATTGTTTGCGGGTCACGATGCCGTCGGCGATTAATTCTTTTAAAGCGGCGGCCAGCACCGCGTCCGTGATATTGACCATCTCTTTTTTGAGAGCGCTGTAGCGCAGCACCTGCTGTTGACCCAGCACGCAGATGATGCGGGATTTCCATTTGCCGCCAAAAACTTCCAGCCCGTATTCCAGCGGGCAGCGGATATCTTTTTCCAGCTTGTGTTCATACATGGTGGGAACCTCCCTTTACCTATAAGTATAAACAGGCGCTGGCAAAAAGCAAGTAACTATGAAATTTAAGAGTGTCCAAAAGTTCAACTCATGAGAAGACGAGAAAGTGATCTTAACCCACAAGCAGTATAGCGGATGAGAGATACTGCTTTTTTGTACGGATTATTATGGTATAATAAAGGCAGAACTTTCGAAAGGCGGCGATATTATGTTCCGGAGTTCTCAGAAACTGGCAGCGGCTTTAACTTTGACGCTGCTGTTATCCGTGTCTACTAGTTTTGCCAAGGCGCCGGATTTTACGGTGCAGGTTCCTTACAAGGGCGACGGGAAACCCACTGCGCCTCAGCAGGACTTTTACCTGTATGTGAACGCGGGCTGGCAGAAGAATACCAAGATTCCCGCTGACAGCGGTAATGTTTCCAGCTTTAAGACAGCCGGTGACAGAAAAGACAAGCAGCTGGAGGAGCTGACCCAACAGGCGGTTAAGCATACGGCTGCAGGTACGGCTACCCGGGACGAAAAGAATATTGCCAATCTGTACGCCTGCGTCAAGGATCAAAAGGGCCGTGAGCAGGCGGGGCTGGGTAATTTAAAGCCCATCTTGCAACGTATTGAAGGTATCCAGAGTATCCAGGACTACGCCGAAACTGTGGCCAGCCTGTATAAACAACATGGTGGAATCCCCGGCATGGTAGGTCCTTTCGGTGCCTTTAACGACCTGGAGAACAACGATAAGTATGTGGCCACCCTGGATGGACCGGCGGCGCTGCCCCGGGAACAAGTGGAAAATAAAAGTAACGACGAATATTTTGCCAAGTACCGGGAGCATATCCGGGACGTGCTGCATTTGTACGGCCGGGATGAAAAGGCTGCCGCTAAAACGGCCAACGATATTTTTAACCTGCAAAAAGATTTAGGCCTGCATTCCCTCACCGTAGGCGAGAAAGCAGATCCCACCAAGCGGTTCCAAACCCTGAATCTGGCCGGGCTGCAAAAATTATACAGCCATCTGAACGTAGAAGCCATGCTTAACGCCGGCGGCATCGGTCCCAAGGACGGCATTCACAGCTGGCTGATTCAGGATCCCGCGCAGATGGCCCGCTTTAACGAACTGAATACCCCTGAGCTGCTGCCCACATTAAAGGAATATTCCATCTATGAGCTGCTGGATTCCCATAGCGCTCTCTTAGGTCGTGAGTATCAGAAACTGGCCATTGAGTTTGACAAGGTAAGCGAAGGCTCGGAGAAAGCTCCCACCCAGAAGAAAATGGATCTGGAGCTGACCGAAGGTTTATTATCCCCCATTTACGGCCGTTTGTATGGAAACACTTATTTTAGCGACGCCAGCAAGAAAGAGGTTACCGGTTATGTGCAGCAGGTGCTGCAGCATTACCGTAACGAACTGCAACAGATAGACTGGCTGACCCCGGCCACCAAAGTCATGGCCATTAAGAAACTGGATAACATGGATATCAATGTGGGTTATCCGGAAGCCTGGCCGGATTATCTGGACCAATTACAAGTTAAGTCGCCTAAGGAAGGCGGCGTTTTGATTAATAACGCGCTGGACATGGTAGCCAGGATTAATACCTGGAACCGGCAGCGGATCGGTACGCCGGTGCGCAAGGATTACTGGGATGAGATCCTGCCGCAGACGATTAACGCTTTCTATAGTCCGACGGATAACAGCATCAACTTCCCGGCAGCTATTCTGCAGGAGCCTTTCTTTAGTCCCAAGGCGGACCGGGAGACGAACCTGGGCGGCGTGGGCACGGTTATCGGCCACGAGATTACCCACTGCTTTGATAATACCGGTTCCAAGTTTGATTACCTGGGGCGTATGCGTAACTGGTGGCAGCCTGCGGATTACGCAGCTTTCAGTAAACGTCAGGAAAAGATCAGCGCTTATTATAGCCGCTTCCTGCTGCCGGACGGAACCCGTCTGAACGGCGAGCAGTCTTTGACGGAAAACACGGCAGACCTGGGCGGGCTCAACACCATTACCCAGATCATCGGCCACAATCCGGAAGGTTTGCGCCGGGCCTATAAGAATTTTGCCATCCTCTGGAGGAACAAGGTTTCGGACCGGTACTTGCAGGAGATGCTGGCTGACGTACACGCTCTGCCTTATGTGAGAGTCGTGGGCGTGCTGGGTTCCACGGATGGATTCTATGAAGTCTATCCGGTAAAACCGGGCGACAAGATGTATGTGGCGCCGGAAGACCGGGTAAAACTTTGGTAAGCTGTTGACGGTAAAAGTTTGGAGAAATAAATTCCTGAACTGTAGGGGTAAAACAATTAGTTTTGCAAAGGGGAGTGCTGACTATGAAAAAGAGTTCTGTCTTGTTAACCGCGTTAACGCTGGTATGCCTGGCCCTGTTTAGTCTGACCGCGTCCGCGGCCGAGCTGCCCAAGGTGGCAGTTCTGTACATCAACAATGCCAAGACCACCTATGACAACGAGGTGGACCAGAAAGTGCTGGGCGATCTGGCGCTGGCGTTGCCGGCCGCCAAGTACACCCGGGTGGACGGGGCCCCCTATCTGGCCAAGCTGCAAAAGATGGGTATGACGGATCTGTCCACGGCAGAGCGCAGCGATATTGTGGATGCCTTTAAGGGCGACGATGTGGATTACTGTTTATACGTGGAAGTGCAGCCGTTCGTGGCCCGGGACAAGGTGACTTTTTTCACCATCGGCAAAGATATCACGGCGGTAGTACCGTTTAAGATTATCGACCTGGCTAACAACAAATATTTATATAACGGCAAGTTCACGGAAAAAGGTTCCGACAGCACCATCATCGGCCTGATTGGTAACAAGTCCGTGGCCCTGAAAGTTTTGGGGAAGATTGATAAGGAGATGACTACGGTGATCGGCACGCAGCTGCCGGCTACGAAGGCGAAGTAAAAAACATCTCGAAATGTTTGCAAAGTAAAACTGCCTTTCCGATTTTTCACCGGGAAGGCAGTTTGTGTTTTAAACTTTTTGTTTATGAGAGATATCTTTTTAGTTCGTCATAAAAATTTTCGCGGGTGCCAATCATGATTACAAGAATTACCAACTGTTGTTCTTCAAAACGATACGCTATCTCATAGTTGGTGCCGTCATGAAAAACATCATAACAATAAATACCGGCTAAATCACCTTTCTTAAGTTCACCAATCCGGTAGTCGTTCATGATTAGCTTAAGCGCGTCTTGAATTTTAGTTTTGAGCCGGACATCTCTAATTTTTTTTACGAAACGGCGGGCGGCAGGCATGAATAAGATTTTATTTATCATCGGCGTCACCGAATACTTCGTCTAAAGTATAAGTTTTGCCTTTTCCCTGGGCAGCCTTGTCTGCTTCATCAATCATTTTTTCTACAGCGGGACGGATCTTTTTCCGGCGTACCTTAAATTCGTCAACTAAAGCTTCACCTACGTAACCCTCTTTGATCAAGTCGCTCAAAATATATTCATCAAATTCGCCGGTGGTTTCTCTTTCCAGAGGTTTGATGATTAATTCATCACCGTGCAAGATGCATTCAACTTCGTTACCAATTTTAAGTTTCTCAAAAAACTTTAAAGGAATGGTAATTTGCCTTTTTCCCGTTACAGAAATAGTTTTTCTTTCCATAGTGTTTTCAAAACGCATAAACCATACCTCCATTTCCTTGTAATCATTATATCAAGGAAAATAGGATATTGCAAATAATAAAAAGTCGTTGCACTTTTGCCAAGTAGCATCTCTGTTCCAAATATGCTAAAATAAAAAAAAGAGGAACGGGGAGGTGGCAGCATGTTTGAGGATATGGGGAAAACTTTAATCCTGATAGGAATCGTGCTGGTGGTCCTGGGCCTGATCATGCATTTTGGCCGGGGCCTCCTGGACCTGGGACATCTGCCCGGCGATTTTAAATGGACCAGCGAGAGCGGCCACACGACTTTCTATTTTCCCCTGGCCAGCTGCATCGTGGTCAGCGTGGTCCTGAGCTTATTGATGCGCTTTTTCTCAAAATAAGGCAGTGCCGGCAGCCCTGTCGTTTTCGCGGCAGGGCTTTTTTGTGCTACAATAGCAGTAGTAAAAGGGGGCATTGGCATGCGAAGTACAAAAGCACTGGCGGGCGCGCTGCTGGTGGTAAGTTTATTGACGGCGGGCGTGGCCCTGCCGGCACAAGTTACGGCGGCGGCCTCGCTCAAACAGATCCTGGCCCAGGATAACGGTCAGTTCGATTATATCAAGCGGGCGCAGAATTATTTTCATCAGCACCAGTACGACCTGGCGATTGCCGATTGTAACAGCGTGCTGGAGCGCAACAACAAAGATACCCGGGCCTACGCCATCCGCGGCTCGTGTTATTATGTGCAAAAGAAATATGAGGCGGCCGTGGCGGATTTTGACCAGGTCCTGGCGCAGCAGCCCAACCAGGCGGCCCAGGCGTCGACCTACACCTTGCGCGCTTTTGCGTACAAGGACCAGCAAAAATATGAGCAGGCCGCGGCCGATTTCAGCAGCGCCATCGCCATCAATCCGCAGCTGGCTCAGCTGTACATCGAGCGGGGTAGCGTCTACCGCCTGCAGGGCAAGTACGATCTGGCGGCGGCCGATTTTACCCAGGCCCTGGCCCTCGACCCCAAGCTGGACATGGCCTACGAGTAGCGCGCCAATGTTTATCTGCGGCAGGGTAAAAATGATCTGGCTCTGGCCGATGCCACCCAAGTGGTGACGCTGAAGCCGCAGGATACTGCGGGGTACCTGAACCGGGCCAAAGTGTACGTGGCGCAGAAAAATTATACCGCGGCTCTGGCCGATCTGGATAAGGCCGTGGCGTTGAGGCCCCAGTCAGTGGTGCTTTACACCGTGCGGGCGCTGTATTATCAGGTGTACCTGAAAGATTACGCCAAGGCGGCGGAGGATTACGGGAAGATGATCGCCCTGAATCCCAAGAACGATTTTGCCTACCGGGAGCGGGGTCTGGCCTACAGCCATCTGAAAAAATATGAGCTGGCGGTGGCGGATTACACCCAGGCTTTAAAATTGCGGCCGCAGGATGCCATGGCCTACAATAATCGCGGCTACATGTATACTTTTATGGGCAAATACGCTTTGGCCGAGGCCGATTTAACTAAAGCGATGGCGCTGAAAAAAGAGTCGGGCACGATTTACGACAGCCGCGGCTATTTGTACTTCAAGACCAAGCGCTATGAACTGGCTCTGGCCGATTACAATCACGCGCTCAAGTTGCAGGACAAGGATGCGGAGATTTATCAGCATCGGGGCGAGTTATATCAGGCGATGGGGAAGCAGGATTTGGCCCAGGCGGATTTTGCCAGGGCGCGGAGTTTGGAGAAGAAGTAGTTACAGGAACTGCCTTGCCGGTAAAGTATCGGCGGGGCAGTTTTTTGTTGTTAATTTAGTTTGTGGTGGGAGTGCTTTTGTTTCTGCCGTAGTTGGTAAGTAGTGCCCGACCGGGATGCTTTTGTTTTCACCGTCACAGATGCTAGTGGCTGCGTCTGGCAACAATTATGGGATGGCAGTGGCGGCAAGCTCCACGCGCAATACTCCAGAATGCTGTTTTAGTGGTTGGCTCAGCTGTTCCGCACAGGTTTTGCTGCGCAAAACTGGGTGCTCCACGACGCTGCGCCAACCTGCTAAAACAACGCATTCTTCCGATGCGCGTCTCGCTTGCCGCCACTGCCAATTGTTGTTGCTGCGACGCAGCCACTGTTTACATCTTGCATACGGTTGCACAAAAGCATCCCGGTCGGGCATGCTAGGGGCTACGGTTACACAAAAGTACTCCAATCATACATACTGAAATAAAAATAAAAACTGCTTTATCAAATTTTCTGGTAAGGCAGTTTTTGATCATCTATATAACTGAGCAATAACTTAAAAGTACTTGACACTATAATAACTTAAAAGTATACTCATAGTAAGAGAAAGAGGTGACAGCCATGAATAAAAGTGCTATTGGGACAAACTGGCAGGATGCACGAAAACAACTTTTTACACCTGAAGAAATTGCTGCCAGCGATTTACGTGTAGCCATTATCGGAGAAATTATCAGGGCCAGGCATGAACGCGGAATTTCCCAAAAGCGATTGGAAGAACTGAGCGGCGTTAAGCAACCGATTATCGCCCGTATGGAAAAAGGATTGACTAATCCTCAACTTGATACCGTTTTAAAATTGCTGGCGCCTTTGGGTAAAACGCTTGTCATCACAGATTTAGAATCGGGTTTTGAACAGAAGACCGCCAATAATTTCATGGTACATGAGCAACCAGAGAAATTTGGAGGCAACAAGAAATAATTGATGAAGCAAAACAAAAACTGCCTTGCCGTTTAATACACGGTAAGGCAGTTTTTATTTTTATTTATTCTATATACTTTGCCAGCGTGGCAAACAATACATCCGGCACCAGCGGCTTCGCCACATGATCATTCATGCCGCAATCCAGACACTTCTGAATATCCTCGGTAAAAGTCTCCGCAGTCAGGGCGATAATGGGAACCGTCTTGGCATCAGCCCGGGACAAAGCGCGTATCTCTGCGGTGGCGGCGTATCCGTCCAGTTCCGGCATGCGCAGATCCATCAGGATAGCGGCTAGAGCTCCCGGCGCGCTGGCTTTAAAAGCGTCCACGCCCTGGCGGCCGTTGTTGGCCGTCACTACCTGCATGCCTTGAGACTTCAGCAGGGCAACGGTAATTTCCCGGTTCATCAGATTGTCTTCACACATTAAAATCTTGCGGCCCCGCAGTTTTTGTAAACGGGCTGCTTTTTCCGCCGTCGTGGCGGCAGCTCCGGTTTGTACCGCCGCCCGGTCTGCTTCCGGCACTAAGGCAAAACGCAGCCGCACGGTGAAAGTGCTGCCTTGATTAGGCACGCTGTCCAGGGTGATAGTACCGCCCATCAGTTTGACCAGCTGCTTGACGATGGCTAGTCCCAGACCGGTGCCAAAGTTTTCGTAGCCCGGGCGTTTTTCCTGGGTAAAAGGTTCGAAGATCCGTTCCTGAAACTCCGGCGCGACGCTGATACCGTCGTCCTGCACGGAGAACAGACTGTCGATGCCGCCATCCGCCGCCGTCTCGTTCCAGATAGTGACTTTGATATGGCCGCCGGCCGGCGTATATTTGATAGCGTTGGTTAAAAGGTTCAGCAAAATCTTCTGCAGATTCAGTTTGTCGCCCAGTGTAGGACGATTTAACGCCTGGGACGCATTTACCTGCAGGGAGATATTTTTAGCCGTGGCAGCTTCCCGGACCACATCCAGCACCGGCACAAACAAAATATCGGCGGGGGGCAAAGGTTCCAGATGCAGCTCCAGCTTGCCGCTCTTCAACTTGGACATGGTCAGCGTATCGTTTACCAGGTCCAGCATCAGCTTGCCGGCACTATTAATTTTTTCCAGATAAGTTTTTTGCTCAGCGGTATTATCCGTTTGCCGGGCCAGACGGGAGAAACCCAGGATGGCGTTTAAAGGCGTGCGCAGATCGTGGCTGATGTTGGCAAAGAACTGGTTCTTTTCCTCAGCGTTCTTTTCCAAAGCTTCCAGCCGGAATTTTTCTTTGTCGTTTTCCGCTTTCCGGGCGTCCAGCGCCGATTTTTCGTGGTAGCGCCGTACCAGAAGGAAGATTAAGCCGACCAGCAAAATTACCATGATGGCCATGATGCCGGCAAAAATTGCCAGCCCCCAGTAAGGCAGGCGGGCTAAAAAGCTACTCAGGCTGACCTTGGGGGAGACGTTGGCGATGACGAGCCCGTTATACTGCGGCGCCACTTTGCGGGTGCCTCTGCTTAAGATGGTATACAAAGCATTGTCCGCGCTGGCGGGGATGGCGATGTACAGCTTTTTCGTATGGGTGAGGGGCACCATGCTGTACCCTTCGGTACGATGATTGTTAAAAATCCAGGAGGCAGCGATATCGGTGCAGAGGATGCTGTCCACCTGGCCCTCCTTTAGCGCCCGGTAGCAGGCTTCGTTATCCTGGAAGGCTAAAAAGTCATAATCCTGACCTGCCAGACGCTGTTCCAGGTAGGGTAAATTCCTGGTGGTGACCGCGGCCTTCTTGCCGGCATGGCCAAGTTTATCAATCCGGACCAGGTTCCGGTTGCCGGACATATTTATTAAGCGCAGATCATTCTTGTATGCACCGGCCTGGGTGCCGCTAAAAAGTCCCAGCACCTGGGCCTGACCTGTCCGGACGGCGGCCAGGGCTGCGCCTTCGGTGGGATAAGTTTTAAAAGTAAACTGCAAACCGGTGGCCTTGCTCAGCAGCGCGTAATAATTCGGCAGGATGCCGGTAAGTTTGCCGCCTTCCCCGGTAAAAGTATAGGGAGGATTAGGCGCCTGCAGGGCCACGACTATGTTATGCTGCGCTGCCAAAAAAGCTTTTTCGGATTTGGTGATCAGATCCAGGTTGATGCTCTCGTTGACCAGATATTCATTATGCAGCTGCTCTTCCAGCAGGGGGCTTTCGGACATTGCCAGCCGGAACGCCGTATCAAAGAGCTGTTTTAAGTCATAACGCTGTTTGTTAAAGATGGCATAGCAGGACACATGGGCATAATATAAAAGCCGCTGACCGCCGGTAACCAGTTCGTCACCGTTGGTGATGCCGTCCACGCTGCCATCCTGCAGCGCCGTCATTTCCTGTTTATAGTCATCATAATAAACCAGCTGTGGATGCAGGTTGTTCCGCTGACACCATTCGCTAAAAGCTTCCGCGGTGGCATCATTCTTGATCACGCCCACCCGCATCTTATTCACGGCCTGGTTATCGCCAAAGGTAAAACGGTCATCGTTGTCCCGGACCAGCAGGGTCAGGGGAATGTTCAAGGTAGCTGCTTCGGAAAGCAAGAACTGTTTTTCCCGCTCCATGGAATAAGGCACCGTGCCTTCCAGATCAATCTTGCCGTCCTTCAGGGCCTGGTCTTCCTGGTCGTAGCCGGGAAATTCCACAAACTGCAGGGTAAAATTGCCGTGGCTGGCAATATTGTACAGCAGCTCCACGGTGTAGCCGTCGTATTCGCCCTGGGAGTTTTTAAAAGCATAAGAAGGCTCTTCCACATAGCCGACACGTAAAACGGTACGTTCTGCGGCGAAAGCGGGGGACAAAAAAGGCGCAAGCACTCCTATCAGCAGGATGAGACCTGCGAAGAGGAGGTTGCGCAAGTAGTTTTGTAGCGGCCGCATATGTTTCGCCTTCTTAAAGTAAATTCACTTCATATGAATTAAGAATAATTTCAAATTATATCTATTATATGCCTAAATTCAAGAATAAACAAATGCACTCGGGAAAGCGATGGGGATGCAGCCACTATTTACATACAGCATAAGGCTACACAAAAGCATCCCGGTCAAAATAAAAACTGCCTTACCAAATTTCTTTGGCAAGACAGTTTTCTAATCCTACTGGTTGGGCGCAATATATTTCGCCAGCGTCGCAAATAACACGTCCGGCACCAGCGGTTTGGCCACATGGTCGTTCATGCCCACATCCCGGCATTTTTGAATATCTTCCGCAAAAGTTTCCGCCGTGATGGCGATGATAGGTATCGTTTGGGCATCGGCCCGGGGCAAAGTACGAATCTCCCTGGCGGCGCCGTAGCCATCCAGCACCGGCATGCGCAGATCCATCAGCACGGCGGCAAAGGTTCCCGGCGCGCTGGCGGCAAAAGTGGCCACGCCTTCCTGGCCGTCGTTAGCCGTTACCGTTGCCAGTCCCCGGGATTTAAGCAAGGCCACGGCAATTTCCCGGTTCAGCTGATTATCTTCGCACAATAAAACTTTATGGCCGGCCAGTTTTTGTAAGTCAGCGCCGGCAGGTTTGGCTGCCGCAACCGCGTTCTCTGTTGCTGCCGCTGCCGCATTCTCCGCGGTCGTCTCTGCCAGCGTTCCCGCCGGAGCCGGCGGAAACAGAAAACGCAGCGTAAAAGTACTGCCCTGATTCGGCATGCTGGTCAGGGTAATGGTGCCGCCCATCAGGGTTACCAATTGCTTGACGATAGCCAGGCCCAGACCGGTACCGGTAGCTTCGTAACCGGGCCGCCGTTCCTGCCAGAAGGGTTCAAAAACCTTGTCCTGAAACTCCGGCGCGATGCCGATGCCGTCATCCTGGATGGAGACGAAACTTTCCAGCTCGTCATCCGCGTCTGTCTCATTCCAAAAATGCACCTTAATATGGCCGCCCTCCGGCGTATATTTGATGGCGTTGGTGAGCAGGTTCAACAAAATTTTTCGTAAATTTAACTTATCCAGCATCACGATGCGGTGCAGGTTGGCCGCGCTGGTCACGCTAAAATTAATCTTCTTCGCCGCCGCCAGGGCCCGCGCCACGTCAAACACCGAGGCAAAAAAGACCTGCGGGTCCACCGTGACCGGTTCCAGATGCAGTTCCTGCTTGCCGCTGCGCAGCTTGGACATGGTCAGCGTATCATTCACCAGGTCCAGCATCAACTTGCCGGAACTGTTAATCTTGTGCAGATAGGTGCGCACCAAAGGCCAGTCGTCGCTGTGCTGAGCCAGGCCCGAAAAGCCGATGATGGCGTTTAAGGGCGTGCGCAGGTCGTGACTGATGTTGGCGAAGAACTGATTCTTTTCCGTGGCATTTTTTTCCACGGCTTCCAGCCGGATCTTTTCTGCCGCCAGCTCCCGCTCAATCTTGCCCTGACGGGCTACTCTCCCCACCAGCACGACTAGGCCGATCACGGCGCAGAGCAGGAACAGCGAAATAGCGAACAGGACCGTAGGCGGCAGCGTGTTCACAAAGTGGGTGAACGTTGATTCATTGGACAGGGAATATTTTACCGCCTGTTCATCCATGGCGGTGCGGTTGATATAGCGCAGACATTTATTCAGCAGACCGAAGAGCACCGGGTCGCCGTTCAGGCTGGTGCCGGCCACCAGGCTGTAGTTATGGGCGGGCAGCGCCGTAAAATTATACTCCTCCGTCCGCTGGGAGTTCAGCAGATAGTTGGTGCTGGCCGAATTAAGATAAGCCGCGTCCACCTTGCCGGCCTTTAAGGCGGCAAAAGCCTGATTGCTGTTGGGCATAGGCACGACCACGGCCGGTTTGCCATGAGCGCCCGTGACGGTCTGGCCCACAAAAGGTTGCAGGGGAATGGGTACGCCCACCGTCCGGATGAGGCTGGTATGTTTCAAAGTCACCTGGGTCAGGCCCACGTCCATGTACGGCCTGCTCATGCGCAGATGATGTTTCATAGCCGTGCTGGCATCCATGTTAAACTTGGCCACCACATCTGCTTTACCGTTTTCTACCAATGCGATGGCGTCCATCATGGTGGGCGCCGTCAGATACGTAAAGTTCAAACCGGAAATCTGCGCCAGCTTGGCGTACAGGTCCGGGATCACGCCGACAGGTTTGCCCTTGTCGTCGACAAAACAGAAAGGCGCATTGTCAATTTGCAACGCTACCCGCACCGGGGTCTTCTTGCGCAAAAATTCCTGCTCAGCCTTAGAAAAGACCGGCAGCTGCGCCACGTTCATAGAAAAATATTTATCGTGCATGCTGGTCTGGAAACCCGGGTTGTCAAAATACAAGGATTCCAGCGCCTGGTCCAAAGACTTTTTCAAATCGGGATGGCTCTTGTTGATGCCAAAATACAAAGGCATGGGATTAAATTCCGCCACGATGCGGTACTTGCTGCTGCTGCCCAGATAGGTGATACCCAGGGCGTCCACCTGTCCTTTATCCAGGGCGGCGAACATCTCGTCTTCCGTGGCAAAGGTGGTGACACGAGACTGTAAATCGTGGCGGGCGCTCCATTTTAAAAAGGCCTGGGCGTCCAGGGAACCTGCCAGGATACCTACCCGCATGCCTATAAAGGAATCAAAATCGTTAAAGCCGTGGGTGACATCATTTTCGCCCACCACCAGGGTCACATATACCCGGCACATGTTGTCGTCGGCAAATAAAATCTGTCCGGCCCGCTCCGGCGAATAAAACAGGGAAGGCAGCACGTCAATCTCGCCTTTTTGCAGGGCGGCGTACGCTTCGCTAAAACCTTGGTAATCGATAAATTGATACTCCCAGTTGGCGTAGTTGGCCACCGAATACAGATAATCTAGGTTGTAGCCTTTATAGACGCCGTCCTTTTTGCTCATGTAATCGGCATCGTAAAAATAACCAACCTTAACCGGGGTGGGCGCGGCCGCAGCCGGATGCCCGCCTAAAAGGCTGAAGCAGAAGCACACTGCCACAAGGCAGCGCAGCCAGAATTTGTAATTATGTGCGCCAGGTTTGTATATGGACATGGATGGTCACGTTCCTATCTTGTACGGTAACAGTTGACGCAAAACTGACAAAATTTTGTCTATACCTATTATATGTCAAAAAAAGATAAACGGCAATTACACGACCGGGATGCTTTTGTTTTCGCCGTAGTGGGTAAGTGGTGCCCGACCGGAGTGCTTTTGTTTTCGCGGTCATATGTGGTGGTGGATGCGTCTGGCCACTGTCAATTGTTGTTGCGACGCATCCACTATTTACATATAGCATACGGCTGCACAAAAGTATTCCGGTCGGGCAAGTTACGGATCGCGGCGGCCAAAATAAAAATGCCACAAAGATTTTCTAGCACGAATGCAAAAACAAAAATCCCAAAATGATTTTTCGCGCGAGAATCCGAAAACGAAATTCCGAAAATGATTTTCCGTGTGCGAATCCGAAAACGAAAATCCTAAAATCATTTTCTGTTCGCGAACACGAAAACAGAATTTTGAACGCGTTTTAGGAATTGCACAAGCGAAAATAAATTTTAAGCCGGAAATTTTGGCTAAAAGTGAGTAAAAATACCTTAAAATAACCTTATATCGTGATAAAATAGTCTGAAAAAGGCATAGGACGCTCACCATGCAAAAATAACGGTTTTTTTGATACGTGGTACCTTAAAAAAGCAGCCCCGCCAAAACGCGTTTAAACGCGATTGCGGGGTATATCGCTGCAAACCAGTCCCAGAGCGGGTTTGCAGCCTCGGGTTTTCACTATATAGGCTGCACAATAGCACAAATTGGCACTATTAGTATACACTTTTACAAAATGGACCCGATTTTCGTAGAAAAACATCCCTTTTTTACCCCCAAAAAGGGTATTTTTACCCCTAAAAACATCTCCCCGGCGCCTCTTTTTTGCCAAAAAAGGGAATCCAGGGGGTCATTTTACCAAAAAAAGGGGGCCAGGGAGGGCATTTTTAGAAAAAGAGGATCACGGAGGGTGGTGGGTGCAGTGGTAAACGAAAAGTGGACACTTCACTAAAAAAATGCCGGCCAGTTTTAAAAACTGACCGGCAAACTTTTTTCTAATATTTGATTTACAGTTCCAGAGAGTTTTTATTTAGCAAAAAATCATATACATTCATTATCAAAATTCCTTCATCATTGTAAAACGGTTTTGGAGTATTAGATGTAATTAAGATTTTTTTGAATGAGTCATTAATTTTTAAGAAAGGCCTAATTTCCTGAGCAGTTTTTTCTTTTGTATCTAGTAAATAAGCCGATTGAATATAATATTTTTTAGATCCCTTACTACAAATAAAATCAACTTCCAGGTGTTTCTTTATAGCCTTGGTATTTCGCCCATTTTCAATAATCGTTATATTTCCTACATCCACGCTATAACCTCGCACTCTAAGCTCATTGTATATCACGTTCTCCATGGAATGACTGATTTCCATTTGCCTAAAGTTAATTCTTGCATTTCTCAGACCCATATCCATGAAATAATATTTCATAGGTGTTCCAATATAAGATTTTCCTTTAATATCAAACCGCTTGACTTCTTCTATTAAGAACGAATCTTCCAGATACTCAATGTATTTTGTTAAAGTAGAGGCAGTAATTTTAGAATTATTTATACTTTTGAAGGTATTCTTAAGTTTATTAGGATTGGTTAAAGAACCAATTGTAGATGCAAGAATATCAAGCAAAGCTGACATTTCCCCTGCATTTCTTATTTTATCCTGGAGATATGTTTCTTGCAATAAGTTCTTCAATAAAGTTATTTTTTGCTCATCGGTATCAGCTAAAACAACAAGTGGTATTCCACCAAAAGAAATATACTCATTCCAACCGTCATAACGATTTCCTTCATAAAAGCTCATAAATTCAGAGAAACTCAAAGGATACATATGGATTTCATCGCCCCTGCCACCGAATTCTGTGGCAATATCTTTAGACAAAAACCTGGCATTACTACCGGTCACATACACATCGCAGTTATCCTTGCTTGCTAGTCCGTTAAGAACGCTGACAAATTCACCCATCATTTGAATTTCATCCAGCAGAATATAATACATTTTATCGTCCTTGATTTGACTTTTTACCCATGGATAAAAGACTTTGGGATCTCTGTAATCTATATTATCAAACAAATCAAAGGACATCTCAATAATGTGATTTGCTGGAACTCCATCTTTTATTAAATATTGCTTGAAAAGATGACGAAGTAAAAAAGACTTTCCACATCTTCTGATTCCAGTTATAACTTTAATAAGGCCATTATGCCGGCGTCTTTTTATTTGCTCCAAATAAAAATCTCTTTTTATTACTTTTTCCATGTAAACACCTCTAAAAGATATTTCGGTTATTTCTAACCTCGTTTTATTATATTGTATCATATTTCAATCCGAAATCAACTTATTGTAAAAGATATTTTGGTTATTTTACCCCTAAAAAACTTACTCCCACTTTGATAATTCTGCATTGCAGTAAAAATAAAAACAGTGGTAAACGAAAAGTGGACACTTCACTAAAAAAATGCCGGCCAGTTTTAAAAACTGACCGGCAAACTTTTTTCTAAAGCTTTTGTGGAAGGAGTTTTCCTACCCTGGCTTGTCCTGCAAGTTGGGGTACGTTATTTTTAGAGGCCGCGTACCGCTCCTAAAGCGATGTCGTTCACGAAAGCGCGGAAGGCGCCGACGATCCTGTTGCGGCGTACGCCCCACACAGATTCGTAATCCAGGGTGACCGGTGTGCCATGGGCTAAGGTTAATTGGGCCAGGTTCTCAGTATCAAAACCTACGTTCCACTTTAAAGAATTTTTACCAAACGGGCTAAATGTTGTTTTCATGATTAATTCCTCCTTAAATTTTTAAGATTATCTTTTATCCTTATTTTTTATCTGGAAAGGTGGGAACCCTTCGTGGGTTCATCTCTTTCTTTCTGACCCAAGGATACACCCGCGAGACTTATAAGTAAAATACCAAAAAATAATAAAACT
>JAKVKY010000021.1 GCA_022484685.1 Acidaminococcaceae bacterium
CCTGGAACGCTGGTTTAAACTTTTTGCCGGTTTTGCAGTAGCCAAACGGATTCAGGCGCCGCCGGTCATCTGCCTCAGCCGCAGGGCCTACGGTTATGATCACCGGGAATCCCAGTTAGTACCTTACTTGTCCCTGCGCTATCAGGAACTTAAAGCAGAACTCCTCAACCTGGAAAATCGGGCGGCCGCAAAAAAGACGGTTGCCAAAACTGTTCCTAAGAAGCAACTTGTGCAGGCCTAAAACCTCCTGACCTCAAAAAATAAAACTTACCGTCATAAATAAATTATTTTACGACGGTAAGTTTTTTTATGACTATGGTCAAATTAAATATTGAGAGCAGCTGCTTTCTTTAAAGTGACACGCGCCTCAGCCACTAACTTTTCCATAACTTCCTGACAGGTAGGAATATCGGTAATGGCATTTAAACTTTCACCACACATCACCGTGCCCTGTACCAGGTCTCCTTCCAGGATGCCCAACCTGTTGGTACCGGTAGCGAACTTATCCAGTTCCGCATCGGGTACCCCGGCAATTTCTTTGGCATGGTAAGCTTCCGTAAAGGGATTCTTTAGACAACGTACGCCCCTGCCCGTCCTGCTAAATCCAGTGACAGCGCTATCCGTATCCGTTGCTGCCACGATAGCCGCTTTGGCCTTAGCATGGGCCGGGCTTTCTTGCGTTACCAGAAAACGCGTGCCCATCTGCACGCCATCTGCTCCCATCAAAAGCGCGGCTGCCAGTCCGCGGCCATCGGCAATACCGCCGGCAGCCAGTACTGGTACAGGATAAGCCTCCCGCAAGACATTGGTCAAAAGAGCCATCGTGGTCTGGGTACCGATATGTCCGCCGCCCTCCATACCTTCAATGACCAGGGCGTCTACTCCGGCAGCTACCACCCTTTTAGCCAGTTTAACACTGGGTACTACCGGTATTACTTTGACCCCGGCCGCATGGAGCTGCGGAATAAAAGGAACAGGGTTACCGGCGCCGGTAGTAACAAAGGCCACTTGCGCCTGACAAACAGCAACAATAATTTCTTGGACATTCGGAGCCATGAGCATGATGTTCACACCAAAAGGTTTCTGCGTCAAACTTTGCGCCTTGGCAATTTCTGCACGTACCCATTCTACGGTGCGTCCACCGCTGCCGATAATGCCTGCGCCACCAGCATTAGAAACGGCAGCCGCCAAAACGGCGTCGCTCGTCCAGGCCATACCGCCCTGAATAACAGGATAAGTAATTTTTAATAATGTTGTGAGACGGTTCTGCATCTCGCTACCTCCTATCGTATACACATTCTCTTAAGATCAACTAATTAATTTCTCTCCTTATTATAACTTGCTTTCTCCTGCCTGCCTATCCTTTTACAAAAGTTTTACAGAAAAACCGTCCGTATTTTGCAAAGAAGTTTACACTTTTTAATAATTTTAGCTCATTGTTGACAATTATGGGCGTGTAGTTTACAATGGCTTTATACCTGTTTAGCAGGTAGAAATTAGATAATTATTAAGGGAAAGAGGTAGAATCATGCGTAGTTCACTCGTAAAAAAAGGTTCCACAAGAGCAGCACACCGCGCCTTGTTTTATGCGCTGGGTTGCACGGATGAGGACCTAAAGAAACCGTTAGTTGCTGTTGTTAATGCCCAAAGTGATATCATTCCCGGCCATATGCACCTGGACGATATTGCCAAAGGTGTAAAGTACGGTATCATTGCCGCCGGCGGTGTTCCTTTTGAGGTTCCGGCCATCGGTATCTGTGACGGTATCGCTATGGGCCATGAAGGAATGAAATATCCCCTCGCCAGCCGGGAACTAGTTGCTGACAGCATTGAAGCTTTGATGAACGGCCATGCCTTTGACGGTATGGTCCTGATTCCCAACTGTGATAAAATTGTGCCGGGCATGCTGATGGCTGCTGCCCGCTTAAACATTCCGGCCATCGTCGTCAGCGGCGGTCCCATGTTACCGGGACGTCTGCATGGACGTGATATCAGTATCTCCCAGGCATTTGAAGCCGCCGGTCAGTTTGAAGCCGGGAAGATTTCCAAGGCGCAGCTCTCTGAGATTGAACATTGTGCCTGCCCCGGTTGTGGTTCCTGTGCCGGACTGTTCACGGCCAACTCCATGAATTGCCTGAGTGAAGTTTTAGGTATGGCCTTGCCCGGCAACGGCACCATCCCGGCAGCTTATCAGGGAGCCAGGACCGCTCTGGCCAAACATGCCGGCGCCAGGATTCTTGATTTAATCAAGAAACAGTTATTACCGCGTCAGATTATGACCATGAATGCCTTTAAGAACGCCATCACCGTGGATATGGCCATCGGCGGCAGCACCAATACCGCCCTGCACTTACCGGCCATTGCTCATGAAGCCGGTTTAAAATTACCGTTGGAGTTATTTGATAAGATCAGCAAACATACTCCCTATCTTACAAAATTAAGTCCGGGCGGTACCCATCATATCATTGATTTATATGAGGCTGGCGGTATCAGTGCCGTGATGCACGAACTGAGCACCCGGAACCTGATCATCAAGAGTTGTAAGACGGTAACCGGTAAAACTATCGGCTCCCTGATTAAAGATGCCCAGATTTTACGTCCCGATGTGATTAAGACCTGCGCGGCTCCTTACCATAAAACCGGCGGCATCGCCGTCCTCAAGGGTAACCTGGCACCCCTGTGCAGTGTGGTTAAAGAAAGCGCCGTTGCTCCGGAAATGTTAAAACATGCCGGTCCGGCCCGAGTTTATAATTCTGAAGATGAAGCCATCACCGCTATTTGTGCCAAAAAGATTAACAAAGGTGATGTAGTGGTCATCCGTTACGAAGGACCTAAAGGCGGTCCCGGCATGAGAGAAATGCTAAATCCCACGTCAGTCTTAGCCGGTATGGGTCTGGACAAAGATGTAGCCCTGCTGACGGACGGCCGTTTTAGCGGTGCCACCAGAGGTGCCTGCATCGGTCATATTTCTCCGGAAGCCCGTGAAGGCGGACCCATTGCCTTCATCCAAGAAGGTGATATCATTGATATTGATATTCCCAATCGCAAACTGAACGTGAAAGTTTCTGCGGCAGAGATGAAGAAACGCCAAGCTGCCTGGAAATGCCCGCCTCCAAAAGTAAAAACCGGTTACCTGGCCCGCTACGCTGCCCTGGTTTCCAGTGCTGCCGAAGGCGCTATCCTGAAAGTACCCGGTACTAAATAATTACAACCCAACGAAAAGATAAAAATAAAGTGCACCCTGCATGTTACTTAAGACATACGGGATGCACTTTTAGTTTGCGTATAACTTATGGTCCGAACGAAAGATGCAGCGTCAAAAAATTGGCTTCAGGTGCTTCTGGTAAAAAATATTTAGGATAGAAAGAGCCGTCCTACAAAAACGACCAGGGAGATGACGGCGGCAATCACGATAAAAGCCGGCAGGAAGGTGAGGATTAAACCCAAGATGAAGAGCAGGATTAATCCCAGCCAGAGCAAACTACTACCTATATGAAAGACATGCAGACCCTGGGGCTGTTCCTGCTCCGTCTCCTCCGTATAGCCGGCATCTGCTTCTGTTTGTTCAGGTCTGGCTCCCTCGCGTTCCGTTCCGTCCTGTTCAATGGTCACGCCGGCAAAAGTATCCCGTTCGTCCCTGGTTAAGGTCTGGGGTTCTACTTCCACCACGCAATGACAATACGGACACTCACTCAAGCCATCTTCAAATTCACGCTGGCAAAATTTGCAAATCATCTCTGCACCTATCCTTCATAAAATAATTCTAATCCCGGCGATGGGCCAGGGTCAAAAAACCTTCCTCGCTTAAATAACGCGGGTCATAAGGTTCCACCTGCAAAGTTTTCAGCACGTCATTTCCTTTGCTGAGCACAACCTCCAGCGGTACTTTTAAAAAAGTAGTATATAGTTCCATGGAACAAGGCTCACCATGACTGATAGTCAAAAAGGCATAAATCAGTGCCAGGACCCAGGTCAAGATATCTACTTCCCTTTTCAGCGTACCAATCTGCTGCTTCTTTTTTACCTTGGCCGCGAAGTAATCGCTCCACATTTGCAACATTAAATTCTGATCCCGGGCGGGGATAGTTAAGAAATCCGCCAGTTCACACAAGGCATCATGAACATTGCCGCTCTCAAGGAGGGGTGCCTGCGTTACTGCAGGACGGTTAGCCGCTTTCAGGAGCGTATCCGAAACATAAAACCGGGTTTTCACCGCAAACAGGGAGATAACCAAAGCCGCATTCTCTCTGATAAAATCTTCCATCTTTGCTTCCGGTTTTTGCAAACGATAGGCCTGCAGTAACAGGTCCGCCAGTTCACGCAGTTTTTGCAGGGACAGCTTCCCCACATGCACGGAACGCACATAATCCGACATGATATTGCCATCAGGGAAAATATGCCCCATGAAGAGCGCTTCCTCCAGGTTATCCGGCAGGTCAAACGGCAGGCATAACTGGAAGCATTCATCGGTAAAAATATTTTGACAGTCAAAAACGTCTTGTGCATAGACATTGCTACCGTCATTCCCGGTTTGATGGATACCTAGTACCTGGAAAAACGTTAGTTTTACATTCAGGTATTTATTGATAAAGGCTAATTTTTTTTGTTCCGCCAGCCCCGGCTTAGGATGGTTCTGACGATAAAAATAATAATAGGCCTGAATCGGCGTCAATAAGTTGGCCGACAGGTCATAATCAAAAAGAAAGTAATCCCAGAAATCGGAGATTTCTCCCGGCTCCATCCCTGGTTCACATTGCAGGTCTTTTAATTTTCGGGACTCGCCAAAATATAAGGTGGAAGCCCTAAAAATGTCGGCCTCATATTTTTCTTTCTGGAAGAATTTCAACAATTCCGCCTGCAGATGCTGCGTCTCGCCCATCTCATTTAAGGACATCTTAATCCGTAAATCAGGAGTATGATGCAGTTCCCGGTCTTCAAAGCCTTTTTTAAAGGTACCATCACTATTGATAATCTGCAAGCGGCTCCCCACAATAAGTTTTTGTCGGGCCAGGGCCGCGGCGGAAGCATCAGAAATAGCCCGCTTGCTTTTTAAGAACTTTAACAACTGGTCACAGATACGCAGATAAAAAGCCACATTCCCCGCCGTCAGCTGGAAATCCGGTAAATTACGGCCGCACCAGGCCACGCTGTCGATGAAATCATCAGCGCTTAAATCTCCCACTTGGGTAGTGCCGCTGGCAAGGTAATAGCACAGGGAAAGCACTTGGCTCCAAATATAATAGAGATCCTCGTCCCCCTGCCCCTTAAAAGCCTGCAGCCTTAAAAACTCCTCCGTATATTGACGGTCCAGGACCAGATTCCAGTCCGGGTCAGACTTATAAAAGAAGTCCACCATGTCATAAGCATTATGCGTCGTGTTGTTTTCCATAGCCCCTTTATTCTTCTCCAATAATTAGTACTTCCGGTTCCAGATGAATGCCAGCACTGGCAAAAACTCTTTCCTGTACGGCGCTAATCAACTGCAGGACATCGGCACAAGAAGCATGACCGGTATTGACAACGAAACCGGCATGTTTGACGGAAACCTGAGCATCGCCTACCGCAAAGCCTTTCAGCCCCGCTTTATCTATCAGCGTGCCGGCAAAATTACCGGCCGGACGTTTAAAAGTACTGCCCGCACTGGGTAATTCCAAAGGTTGTTTAGAACGGCGCCGTTCAGCTAAATCTGCCATCTGTGCCGCAATCTTTTCCTGGTCGCCCGTTTGCAACTGTACCGTAGCTGCCAGGATTAAATTCTCCGTGCCCTGGACAGCCGAAGTACGATAGCCAAAACGCATCTCCGCAGCAGGTATGTTCCTGGTCTGACCCTGACGGTCCAGAATCGTTACCGCCGTCACGATGTTTTTCATCTCGCCGCCATAGGCACCGGCATTCATATAGATGGCGCCGCCCACACTACCAGGGATACCGGCGGCAAATTCCATGCCTGTTAAGCCTGCCTCCAGCGCAATATGCGCTGCCTGGGCCAGAGATAAACTACTACTGAAAGTAATCTTGGTACCGTTGACCTGCCAGTTCTTAATGGCATTACCCAGTTTGATGACCAGGCCCCGGATGCCTTTATCCCGCACCAGCAGATTCGTGCCATTACCAATCACGGTAACCGGTACATGATGTTTCCGGGCCAGTGCCAGCACATCCAGCAGTCCCTTCTCGGAAGCCGGGATAACCATTATATCCGCCGGTCCGCCAATATGAAAACTGGTATGTCTGGACATAGGCTCCTGGAGCAGTATCTGTCCGGGATTTTTTGCTTGTAAGGCAGTGCTAAATAAATTATCCATAAGCGCTTAATCGGTTACTTCTTTGACGACGTCAGTGATGGACTTGCTTACATCCTGCATCATCATGTTGAAACGCATGAAGGCATTTAAGTAGCTGACCGCCGCAGGATTCAGATTTAAGATGCCGGTTAATTTATTCAGCTGAGCAGTTTTATCTTCCGGTACAGTCTGCTTCTGATATTTAAGAATCTCAATTTCCTGGCTTAACTTTAAAAAATCATCAACCAGATCCTTGCTGGTCTTATCGCCGGCCAGTTTGGCTTTTTCTTCTTTCAGCACCGTAAACTCACGACTCTCACGCAAAGCCTTCGCCAGTTCGTTAGCACAATCATAAACGTTCATCATTAATCACTCCTTCGTAGTTTTGACAACATCTTTAAAAATTATAACATATTTAGATAAACATACAAGTTAAATAGCCGGCAGCTGCTCAAGAAAGCGAGGCCAAGGGAAGATTCAGATGACTGTACCCCTTGCCATCCCCCAGGGTAAAATGCCACCATTCCATGGCCGAGATAGTAAAGCCGTGCTGGTGCATTACTTTCTGTAAATAAGCACGCAGGTTGCGCTGTTCCGTGGTCCCGCCGGGATATTTACTATACTGCCGCGGTGAGATTTCATCGTAATCACTGATCATGTTGAGGGGCGCACCGGTCTTTAAATCATACAGGCTCACATCCACAGCCAGGCCGGTATTGTGAATATCTCCCTGGGACGGCGAGGCCAGCATGTTTTTATTAGCTGCCGGCAGCAGGTCCGAGGCCAGTTTGGAAGCAGACCAGGGACGATAAGCTTCCCAGATTAGTAGGCCGTAACCATCCTGGGCCAGCGTCCGGGCTACCTGGGTCAACGCCGTTGCTACCTCGGTGCTGGCATAAGCTTTGGCTACAGGATACAAAGGTTTACCAAAGCAATTATTCGCCGAAGCATAACGTAAATCCAATTTGACCTGGGGCACGGTGGTGCCGAGGTTTACCAACTGCGCCGCTTTACCCGTTTGCAGGTTAGCCGGTTCCACCGCCGTGGCCGCCGCTTTTACTAAGGCGTCATAGTTCGCGGCAACGGGGAAACGAAAAGCATTATTATGCTGGCCGGGATAGAAATAACGGCTGAACCTTTTCCCGCCGATGGAACAAGTGATACCCTGTCCCTGGGCATCCCGTTCAAAGCGTACTGCTTCTTCAGCACTTAGGACAGGACCCACCTCATTAATCGTATAAGAATCAAAATGCTCCTTCTTCAAGGGAAAAGTATTGCTCAGACTAAAATCCCTATTCTCATTATCGTAACTGTACAATAATTCCAGGTTGCCTTCGTTCTCACGGATCAAAAAGCGGGAACCCTCGCCATAATAAAGACCCAGGATATAAGCAATATCCCTGGGCATAGGTTTGGCAAACGCCACCGTCAAATTCATGACGCTGAACACTAAAACCAGGAACCATAAACACATCTTCCGCATGTGTCACACCTCTTCCAAAAACTATTTCCAGTTCAACTAGCTACCGCTAAAGTTTACAAACCTGTTTCTTTTTTCAGGAAACCTGCCGGCACTTTTACCAGTTCCGGCCGCACATCCGGCAAAACATTTAAGACCTGCCGTACCTGGTCCAGTTTTGCCAGGTCCAGCTCGCCGTACAAAATTTCTTCCCGGTCTGAACCGCAGACTAAGATATTGCCTTCCGGATCAATTAACTGGGAATGGCCGTAAAAATGTTGCTGCTTAAACGTACCTACGCAATTAACGCCCACTATGAACAAATGGTTTTCCACGGCCCGGGCTTTTAAGAGTAAATCCCAGATCTTACCACGCTGCACCGGCCATTCGGCAGGGACAAAGATAATCTTGGCGCCCTCTAAAGCCTGGCGCCGGTATAATTCCGGGAAACGTAAATCGTAGCAGATCGTAGAACCACAGGAAATACCGTCCAGGGTAAAACAGTCAAAATGTTCCCCCGGGGCAAAAAAGTTTTCTTCATGAAACATGCCAAAAAGATGGGCCTTGCCATAAATATTAACTAAGCGTCCGAATTTATCTATAGCCAGGCTGGCGTTGTAAATACGGCCGTGGCTTCGAAAAGGCACACTGCCGGCAATAATGGCACAGCCCTGTTCCCGGGCAATTTGTTTTAACTGGGAACATAAGTTGCTTTGTTCCTCCACGGCCTCTGCTTCCAGGTGGCTTAGGGAATAACCTGTGTTCCAGATTTCCGGCAGCACCGCTAAATCACTGTGAGCAGCCGCCGCGCGCAAAAGTTCCAGGCCATGGCCGGTATTAGCTTGCGTAGCATGTTCCCGCACCTGCATCTGTATCAAGGCAATCTTCACAGGGAATCCTCCTCCCAACCGGTAGGTACACCAGTCTTACGCCAATAGTTAAAAACAAACTTTTCCAGGGTTCGCATCCCGTGAGTCAAAATAAAATCCGTACCTGGCAACGGCTTCACCAGAGCTGCTTTAAACCCTGCCAGATGAGCGCCCAAGATGTCGGTAAATAATTGGTCGCCCACTACCAGTATCTGTTTCCGGGGGAGTCCCAAAAGCATCCCGGCCTGCTTAAAAGCTGCCGGAAAAGGTTTGATAGCCCAGGTTTGCACCGGTATCCCCGTAGCCTCCGCAATAGCTTTAGCCCTAGAGCCGCCGTTATTCGAGAGCAGGATGACCCTGGTCCCGCCGGCTTGTAGTTTTGCTAACCACGCACCGTAAAAAGCGGAGGGAAGCTGGGCATCCCTGCTGACAAAAGTATTATCCACGTCCAAAATCAGCCCGTGAAAATTACGCACCTGCAACCAGATAGTGGAAACCTGCAGGACATTTTGCAAAAAAAAGTCTGGTTGAAGTATTTGCAGCATAGCCCGCCTCTTTACTGCCCCGCTTCCGGATGGACAACCTTATCTGCCGGGAAAGTGATGATGAAACTGGTACCTTGTCCCAGCTTAGACTGCACCCGTACCGTGGCACCGTGCATACGGATAATCTCCTTAGCGATAGCCAGACCCAGCCCGGTACCTTTGGTGATACTCTTAGAATGGGATTTGTCCACCTTATAAAAACGTTCAAAGATAAACGGAAGGTCCGTCTCAGGAATACCCGGACCGTTATCCGAGACCGTTAAGGTAAAACTACCATCCGGCTGAGTGCCGGTTTCGTATTTGACGTTGCTGCCTTCCGGAGAATACTTGATGGCATTATCGCCAAATAACAAGACCAGCTGCACCATCTGATCGCCGTCTCCGATGACCTGGGTCTGTTCTTCCAGATGCAGGAACTGGGTGATATGTTTATTTTCCGCTTTTAAGCGCAACTTTTCGGCTACCATTCTGATGATGTCCGCCATCGGCAAAGGTTCCGTATTCGATTTCGTCAACACATCAGCCGCCTGCAGCCGGCTGATATTCAGCAAACCGTTAACCAGTCGCTCCAGTCGCTCCGTCTCGCTGCCAATCAGGGCACAGTATCTTTCATTGGTTTTATCGCCATTGATATTATCGCTGATGATGTCGTTATAACCGCGGATAATAGTAATAGGTGTTCGCAGTTCGTGAGAGACATTGGCGACGAAATCATTTCTGATTTTATCCATCTGTTTCATCTTGGCAATATAAGTGCTCAAGCTTTTACTGAGGGAATTAATACTGTTACCAAGATCCTTAACTTCTTCCTCCGCATCTTCCACATGTACCTTGACGCTATAATTGCCACCAGCGATGGCTTTGGTAGTATCTTTCATTTCCACCAGGGGCCGGACGATGGATTTAGTTTGCCGCCAGACTAATAACAGACTGATTAGCAAACCGATAGCACCGACGATGATGAAATAGACATAAACATTCTGCATGAAGGTATTGAACCCGCTTAAAGGCTCAGCCAGCAGGATGGCTCCCTTGGGAGCTGTGCTCGGTCCGTACGGCAGACCGGATAAAATTACCTGTTCCTTAAAATACGGATGGAAAATCTGGGAGTTCACGGTTTTCCCGGCGTAAATATTGTTCAGGATCTCGTGAACCTGGGGCGCTACCGGACCCTGCTTCAGTTCCTGGTCCAAAAGATTGGTCTTCGGCGAACGCACCGGCTGATTGGCAGGAGGAATCTTGACAATGTTAGGCTGAGAGCTATGCCGTCCCGTATTGTCCCGCAAAATATCCAGATCACTATCCACGTTGGAAGCCGCAATCAAATTAAAATTGGCATCAAAAAGCCAGACCCTGGCACCTACCAAACGGTCCACGGCAATCAAATAACGCATCAGGGTGCGCCGGCTGGGATCGTTATCAACGAAGTACTCTACCGTATCCGCAATTTCCTGACCTTTGTACGCCAGTTCCGCCGCCCTGGTCTTAAAAAAATAATCGGCAATCAAGTAAGATGCCCCGGCAGTAATGGCAGTGACCACGATTACGATGATGAACATGTAGCTGCGCCATAACCGGCTGGTTAAAGAAGTATCCTTAAAGAACCGGTACCGGAAAAAATTATTGATCACTCTTTCACCTCAAATTTATAGCCTACGCCCCAGACCGTAACGATATCCCACGGTGCAGACTGTTTGCCAATCTCCAGTTTCTGGCGGATACGTTTAATATGGGTATCTACCGTCCTGGTATCTCCAAAATAGGTATAACCCCAGATACGCTCCAGGAGCTGGTCCCGGGATAAAACCTTGCCCGGTTCATTAGCCAGAGTCCAGAGCAGTTCAAATTCCTTGGTGGTTAAATTAACCTTCTTATTATTGGCGATGACTTCCATCTTTTTCAAATCAATACTTAAATCCGTGAAAACCAGCTTGGTTTTCCCCATCATACCGGAAAATGTACCGGAGGAACGGCGCAATACTGCCTTGACCCGCATCACGACTTCCTTGGTGTTAAAGGGTTTGGTAATATAATCATCGGCACCTTTTTCCAACCCGAGAATACGGTCATCATCCTCGCCCTTAGCGGTCAGCATGATGATAGGCAGTTCATATTTCTTCCGTACCCTCGTACAAACTTCGATGCCATCCATCACCGGCATCATCACGTCCAGCAATAAGATATCCGGACGTTCCTTGGTAATTTGCTGCAACGTTTCCTTGCCATCAGCGGCTTCTGCCACCTTAAAACCTTCTTTTTCGAAATAGATTCGCAAAATTTCCCTGATCTGGGGTTCATCATCCGCAATCAAAATTTTATACATGGCTTATACCTCATTTCTAACTATATTCACAACTCGCTTACCAACAAAGACACAGCGAATTTTTTTAACCAGTCTTATTATACAATAAACCAGTAGTTTTGGGCAGGTTTAGGATGCCGGTTCACAGAAAAATTACAAATAAAAAAGCAGATGGTCAAAAGACCATCTGCTTGTCGTCAAAACTTTAAATGACCCTGGCCGCACCAATATACCTGGCACCCCAATAACCTTCCCACAGGCCTGATACGGTAACACCCGTACTGGTACCTGCATGAATGAACTGGCCATTACCCACATAAATACCTACATGGGAAGCACCGGCAGCGTAAGTTGAGAAAAATACCAGATCGCCGGGCTGTAAGTTGCCGGAAGAAACTTTACGGAATGCATAATACTGGCTGTCCGCCATCCGCGGCAGATTATAGCCAGCAGCAGCAAATGCATACTGGGTAAAACCAGAGCAATCAAAACCATAAGGAGAAGTACCACCAAAGACATACGGTACACCGCGCATATTATAAGCGGTGCGGAGCACGGTCCTGATAGCGGCACTGTTACCAGAACGGTTAACCGGCATTTCCCGGTTCATCAGAGACCTATAGGTCTGAGCGCCTACGACGCCATCAGCATCCAGGCTGTTATCACGCTGGAATGATTTCACGGCGCTTTCCGTTCCACGACCAAAAACACCATCGACGCCGCCCACATCATAATGGAGCTGCACCAGGCGGTTTTGAATATCTGTAACCTCTTGGCCCTGATCACCAAAGCCAAAAGACGCAAAGACAAGGGAAACATTAATCAAAGTTAAAACCAGAAGCAACAAACAAGTAGAAGAAAATCGTTTTACGTGTTTAGGCACCACATACACTTCCCTTCGAACTACGTACAATCATTGAATAGATTTTACCACAAAATTGCCAGCTTGTAAACCTGCAATACTTTACGTATGCTTTGTGATATGGCGTCCCACAATATATAGCGGTCTTTGCTTAACTTCCTCAAAGATACGTCCAATATATTCACCCAGGATACCGATACCGATCAGTTGAATGCCGCCCAGGAAAGTAATAGAAACCGTCATGGTCGCCCATCCTGGTACAGCGTCATTCATCACATATTTTTCAAATAAGACATGCAGGATGACACATAAACTGATCAGTCCACACAACAAGCCGCAATATAATGCCCATCTTAAAGGCAGATTGGAAAAGGCCGTGATACCGTCCAAGGCAAAATGCAACATCTTATGCAGACTGTATTTAGACTTGCCGGCAAAACGCGGCGGAGCAACGAACTCCATCCGTGCCACCTTGAATCCCAGAGTGTTAACCATGCCGCGGATAAAACGGGCCCGCTCCCTGTAAAGCCGGAAAGCCTGCACCGCTTGCTTATCCATCAGCCGAAAATCACTGCCGCCGGGAGTAATTTCCACCCGGGAAAGCTTATTGATGAGCAGATAGTAAACAGAAGAAGTGAAGCGCTTAAAAAAGGAAGCATCTTCCGTAGCCTTACGGATCGTTTGCACAATCTGGAACCCCTTCTCCCAGTTGGCCAGCATTTCAGGTACCATCTCCGGCGGGTGTTGTAAATCACCGTCCATGGTAATGACCGCATCACCTTCAGCGTGATCGAGACCGCAGGTAAGCGCCAGCTGATGACCGTAGTTACGCGACAATAGATAAGCTTCCACATGACTATCCTGATCGGCTAGTTCCTGTAAAAGGATGGGACTGGTGTCACTGGAACCATCATCAACAAAGATAATTTCATAATCGTATGTCAAAGCAGCCATGACAGCTGTCATACGCTTATGGAACTCCTTCAGGTTGCTTTCTTCATTGTACACCGGTACAACGAAAGAAACTTTTTTCATGCTTGAACTCCTATCTCTCTGTTTGCTTCGAGGAATATTATAACACAAACGCCTTAACATAAATGTGAAAAAAGTATGAAAAAATAGGTCAAATTAACAAATTTGAAAAAAGGCTGATGCAATGCATCAGCCTTTAGTTTACGTGTGAGTGTTCAATAAGCCGAGTTCTGTACCGCCAAGCGGTGATAATCATTTATCTAGTCCTGAGATTACTCTCAGGCTCAAGCGACACAACCCGAAAGGTTCAGCGGGCAGCTTCATCCCTTTCCTATTTGGTCTTACTCCGAATGGGGTTTACCAAGCCAATAAGTTACCTTATTGCTGGTGAGCTCTTACCTCACCGTTCCACCCTTACCGGCCAAGCCGGCGGTTCACATTTCTGTGGCACTATCCCTGAGGTCACCCTCGCCGGATGTTATCCGGCATCCTGCCCTGTGGAGCCCGGACTTTCCTCGTCTGCCTATCAAGGCAGCCGCGATTATCTTTCACACTCATCAGCATTATAACGTATCCAGGGAAAACTTGTCAAGTAAAAGCGACCGTAGGTATGCTTACTAATCTAAAAAGAGATACCGTTGCAGCATCCTGTTAAAGACCCAGGTATGATGTTTCTCCTGATCTTCAAATTGATTCATGACCGCATTAACCTCGTCGGCATAATGGACCAGGAAACTTTCCTTGGTAGCGCAGGCTATCGGAGAACCTTTATCCTGCTCGCCATGATGACTGAGAATAATATGTTCCAGCCACTGCAGCTGATTTAAAGGCAGCTTGATCTCATCAGCAGCCTTTTTTACCAGCAGGGCCGAAATCGAAATATGACCCAGGAGCCGTCCTTCCGTAGTATACGGAAAACCTACGGCGGCGCTGATTTCTTTCACCTTGCCGATATCATGAAGCAAAGCCCCGGTTAAGACCAGGTCCTTATCCACGTTGCCTACGGTATGCGCCATGGCCAACGCCAGTTCCGCCACATCCACCGTATGTTTTAAAAGGCCGCCGCTGTACGCATGATGCATCTTCATGCCGGCCGGATTTTTCAAAAAAGCGCTCAAAAAAGGTTCGGAGAAAATACGCATCAACAATTGGTGCAGGCTGGGCGTCTTTACTTGGCCAATCAAGCTGTTAAATTTATCCAGATAAGCATCTTTGTCAAAATTACCCATAGGCAACAAATTAGAGATATCATCCGCCGGCACCACCGGGTCCAGCTTTTGGATGATAATCTGCAAAGCCATGTCCTGGGAATATTTTACAATATCCACGGCCCCGGCTACCATCATCGGCTGCGGTCCCTCCAGGTTACGCAGGGTGTTCACGATACCTTTCTCAAAAGCAATAAACTGGATACGGCCGCTATTGTCTTCCGCCATCCCTTTGGCAAAAACACCGCCGTTAGAAGAATTGCCCACCTTTTGCAAACGGATAATCACGGCCTGGCAAACTTTCTCACCAGCTTTTAATTCTTTTAACATAATCTCACATCACTTTCAACAGGAACTGTTCTTTAGCCACTAATACTTTGATATCTAATTCCCGCCTGGTCAAACGTAACGCCAGCCGGTCTGCCCAATTATTGATGACAGGCAGCTCTGATCCCTGATGTCCGGCATCTACGATATTAATGCCTCTGCCGACGGCATCCTGAGCTTGATGATATTTTACATCTCCGGTCACATAAGTATCGGCACCGGCGGCTGCTACCAGGTCTAAAAAATCCATACCGCTGCCACCGCAAATAGCTACCCGTTTCACCTTGCGCCCGGCCGAAGCCGTGACCACATAGTCCAGGCCCAAATCCTTTTTGACCTTGGCGGCAAAGCGGTTTAAGTCCATGGCCTTATCCAGGATGCCGATACGTCCTAAACCGTCCAGGGCGCCTTCTTCACCGCTCAGACCTTCCACATTTTTTAAATCCAGATATTCCGCCAGGACATCGTTCACGCCTCCCAGGGCGATATCCAGATTGGTATGGGCGCTGTAAATAGCGATACCGTGTTCCACCGCCTTCAACAGCAAAGCATTTTTCCAGTCCATGCTGGTCAAAGAATGGATGCTTTTAAAAATAACCGGATGATGGGTTACGATCAGGTCAGCTTTTAACTGGATAGCTTGTTCCAGGACCGCCTCCGAAAAATCCAGGGCGGTCAGGATGACTTTCACCGGTTTGTCGGCATGCCCCACCAAAAAGCCTACATTATCCCAGGACATGGCTAAAGAAGGTCTGGCTAATTCGTCCAAGACCTTAGCTACATCACCTACGGTTGCCTGATTTCTCTTAACCATGTTGTAAGACCTCCAAATCATGACATAAATGCTGTAACTGCAGATATTTAGCATTGTGTTCCCAATTTTTTCCCTGGCGCATCTGCTCCAGCTGATACTGATAATGCTGATACAACTCGGCTATATAATCCCGTAACAGTTTGGGCTGGTGTTGCAGGAGACAGGGACCAAGTTCCAGCTCCAAAGAACTTAACCGCTCCGTGGTCTTTTTATTAGGTTTGATGACCAGCACCACGTAAAAATGCCCCGCTTCCTTGCACAGGCTTTCGGCACTAATCGTGTACTGGTTCCGCTGCGCCCATTCCCGCAGTTGTGCTACCCCGGTCATTGGCTGCAGGATCAAAGAGTTTAAACATTGTACCACCCTGGGACTGGCTTCCAGAATTTCTATCATGGTAGTTGCACCCATACCTGCTAAAATGACATTGGCCACTTCTCCCGGTTCCAAAACCGTTAAACCGTCGCCCTGACGGATATCCACCAATAACTGCAGGCCGTACTGGGTGATGGTATGCCTGGCTGCAGCACAGGGACCGGCGGCAATATCGGCAGCAATGGCATGATGGATAATACCATTTTTGATTAACCAGACCGGCAGATAGGCATGATCTGTACCGATATCCGCCAGGGAACTATATTGTGGTACCATCCTGCCGATGGCTTCCAGTCTTGTACCGAGATGCATGTTCAGCCTCGCTTTCCTGCAAGCGGTTATTGTTAAAAAAAGCGGTTTCCGGTCAAACCGGAAACCGCAGCTTAACTATGGTGGGCCCACAAGGGTTCGAACCTTGGACCGATCGGTTATGAGCCGAGAGCTCTACCGCTGAGCTATGGGCCCATAGCAGAAACAACTTGATGACAGAAGTAATTTTAACTTAATTGCTGCCTGCTGTCAAGCAAGTTTATTCCACGAAATCCTTCAGCTGCGCGCAGCGTTTACTACGCAACCGGCGTAATGCCTTCGCTTCAATCTGACGGATACGTTCCCTGGTAACGCCAAAGAATTGTCCAACCTCTTCCAAGGTACGCTGTCTGCCATCCTTTAAGCCGAATCTCAGCTCCAGGACTTTTCTTTCCCGCATGCTCAAACCAGCCAGGACCTCGTTAAGTTTTTCTCTCAACATCGCATAGCTGGCAGCATCTGCCGGAGCAGGCGCATCGTGGTCCTCGATGAAATCACCCAGATGGGAGTCTTCCTCCTCGCCGATAGGAGTTTCCAGGGAAACAGGTTCCTGGGCAATCTTCATGATTTCCCGCACCCTGTCCTCACTGGTATCCATGGCCTTAGCAATTTCTTTCGGGGTCGGCTCGCGGCCTAATTCTTGTAAAAGCTGACGGGAAACCCGGATCAGCTTATTAATGGTCTCGACCATATGCACAGGAATCCTGATGGTCCTGGCCTGATCGGCAATGGCCCTGGTAATAGCCTGCCTGATCCACCAGGTGGCATACGTACTGAACTTAAAGCCCTTGATATAATCAAATTTCTCTACGGCCTTAATCAGACCCAGGTTACCTTCCTGAATTAAGTCCAGGAACAGCATGCCTCTGCCCACATAACGTTTCGCGATACTAACCACCAGACGCAGATTGGCTTCGGACAGCGCTTTTTTCGCCTCGTCTCCCAAACGTACGGAAGTGGTTAAAACAGTTTTAAAAGTTTTTTCAACTTTGGCAAACTCTGTTTTCAAACTCTCAGACTTAGATTTTTCCAGACGGGTTTTCAAAATATCGCACAAGCCGGCAATCTCATATAAGTAAGAAGTTTCCCGCTCACTACTTTCCGGACCTTGTTCGCTGACAGCCTTATTGAAACCTTCACCGCAAATCTTATCTTCTTCCAACAAAGCCAGCAGGCGAATCTTTTCTGCTTTTGTTAGATCTCTGATCAGCTCTCCGTATTGCGCAGCAGTATAAGGTTCTTTCGTCTTAGCCTGCTTGGAAACTGACTGGAAAACATAGGAAATCTGGCGAGTCTGATTAGCATCTTGTTCCAAAGTCAAATAGTGTTCTAATTTTTTCAGGACTGACGGCAATTTATCCTTGGTCGTAGCCAGAGGTTTCTCAAACTGTCTGCGCTTACCGGCCAGGATTCTTTCAGCCTGGCGGCCTTTATCCATACGTTTGGCCAGCTTGATTTCATCATCACTTTGTAACAGAGGTACCCTGCCTATTTCTTTCAGATACATCCTTACCGGATCATCAATATTGATGCCGTCCGGTACTGCCACCGCATTTAAATCTGCTTCAGTGATATTTTCGGTCTCTTTGCCTTCGCTATCTTCATCTACAGGCGGCACATCTTCTTCCGTGTCGTCCTGGATGGCATAATTCTTCTTGGCGGCGTAGGCATAAACAGCCTCAATCACTTCTACGGAATTTTCATCGGACTGCAGGATATCATTAATTTCCGAGAAAGAAAGCGTACCACCGTTAGCTTTGGCCTTCGCATCCAGCTCTGCCAATCTTTCCGGCGTCAGCACGTTAGTCTCGTTATTCTCCGCATTTTCATCTGCCGGTATAACAACCGGTTCAGCCTTGGGAGGCTTTTTCGAAACCGGTTTCTTTGCGGTGCTCTTCTTGGGTGTAGCTGCAGTTTTGGCTGAGGTAGCCTTTTTAACCGCCGTACCCATAGTCTTGGCCTTCGTTTCCTTAGCCGTCTTGACAGCAGCTTTCTCCGTCTTGGTATGCGCCTGCTGTTTCTTGTTATTCAACTGTTCTTCTGTGGTTTTCTTGGTTTTAGTCATTGTTCCCTTATCTTTAACCTTAGACTTAGTTTTAGCTTTTTGATCATGCGGGTGATGCCCACCGGCTTCTTTTTTAGACATAGAAACAGCTTTCGCAGCTGTTTCTGCTTTTTCCTGAACAAGCTTGGCGGCAACAGCTTCCTGGGCGGCAACCTCTTCCTGCATACGTACCACCGAAGTATCTTTTACCAGTTTGGTAACAGTTACCTCCTTGGATGTACGGGCCGGTTGCCTGGTCTTTTTAGACGCCATATGCACTTTTTTTGTTTTAGCCTGTTTAGTTGTCACCATAAAGCCTCTTTATCTTATCCTTAATAGCCTGGCTCTTCTGCAGTTCTTCCATGAACCTGGGATCGCCGGCTCTTTCATAAGCGTCAGCTTGCTTGCTATGTATCTCAAACAGTTTTTCTAACTGGGCCTTCTGCATCTGCCTCAAACAATCACGCACCATAAGCTTAGCGTGGTCAGGCGTAGCGTCATGAGCTACATCATCAGTGAGGATCAATTTTATTTCCTGCTTCACCGTTTCTTCCCCGTCCGCAAAAAGCGTGCTGGTTATTTCCGGCTGGGACTTTCCCACCAGAGGCTGCAGCGCTACAAAAATGGCCTGTCTCACAGGATTGGCAAAACCAATCCCGGCAATTTCAGTTGCGTAATCAGGTAGTAAATCAGAATTGTGGATTAAGACGCCTAACAACTTCATTTCAGCCTGTTCCCAGGCTTGCAGGTTCTTGGTTTCCTTCAAAACATGCACCGGAACTGCGGCAACATCCGCCCGTTTACTTTTTCCGGCGGCCTTCCGGTACTCACCCATGATTAATTCCTCATCAATCGTGAGCAGTTGTGCGATTAAACGCACATAACCGGCTCTGGCAATGGCATTTTTGCTTTCAAGAAGGAATGGTATTAAATTCGACACCGTTTTAACTTTTCCTGCTAAATCCTCATTATTATTTTTACCGATAGTATAGCGGATTTGGAATTCGGTACCATCCATGGCGTCCGTTACCAATCTGGCAAATTCTTCCTTACCATACTTCCGGACATATTCATCGGGATCTTTAACCTCTGGAACCGTTAAAACCTTGACCGGTACTTCCGCATCTTTAAGGATACTTACCGCCCGAACCGCATTGCGTTTTCCGGCATCATCGCTGTCATAGGACAGGACCACGGTATCCACCAGCCGGGCCAGCAATTTAGCATGTTCCCTGCTGAAAGCTGTTCCCAGGGAAGCCACCGCATAATCAATCCCGGCAGCATGCAGGCTGATAGCATCCATATAACCTTCAACCACCACAGCCAGTCTTTTGGCTCTGATAGCCTTAATCGCTATATCCAAACCAAAAAGGATTTCACGTTTTTGAAACAGGACCGTCTCACCGGTGTTCAAGTATTTGGGTATTCCATCATCCAGCACCCGGCCGCCAAAGGCGACTACCTTACCCCGGGCATCTTTGATAGGAATCATGACCCGGTTAAAAAATAAGTCATGATAGCGGCCGTCCCGTTCCCGGATCAGCCCGGCCTGAGCCAATTCCTGTACGGAGCAGCCATGTTTCTGCAAATTTAAAAGCAACGAATGATAACTGGGTAAAGCCGCACCTAAAGAAAAATCGGCAATAGTCTTATCAGTAATCCCACGCCCCTGTAGATAGGCATAGGCCTTTTTCCCGAAAGCAGTTTTCTGCAGGCATGCTACAAAATAACGGGCCGCCAGTTCATTCACATTGATCAAGGCCGCCTGCTGTGCTTCCCTGGCCCGGTCTTCTGCCGTCTTCTTAAACTCAGGAATGGGAATATTGGCACGGTTGGCTAAAATTTTAAGAGCTTCCGGAAAAGTACAATTTTCTATCTTGCGGACAAATTCAAAGACGTCGCCGCCCACATGACAGCCATAGCAATAAAAAAATTGCTTTTCCTTACTGACGGAAAAAGAAGGTGTCTTTTCCCCGTGAAAAGGACAACAAGCCCAATAGTCCCGCCCCTTCTTTTTTAAAGGCACATAACCGGAAATAACATCAATAATATCGGAGCTCTGGCGCACCTTTTCCTTAAAATCGTCATTCATACCTGCCATTTTTAGCTCCTCTATCATCACTACTATCTCTTAAATATATTCAATATTAAAGAAAAAAATCCTTTTTTTAAGATAAATTATCTTAAATCCTTGGGACAAAGTATTTGTTAAAGAGATTAATCGCGCCAATATCAGTCAGGCCTGCCACGTAATCCAGCACCGCTTGCTGTTTGCCAAAACGGTCAAAGAGCAACTGCACTTCAACGGGCAAAAGCTGACTTTGCTGCAGGAATAAATCCAGCAGACAGTGTACCACATGCGCTGCCTTGCTATGTTCCTTTTCCAGAACCGGGCTCAAATAGACATAATCAAACATAAAATTGCGAAATTCTTCCTGGGCTTCCAGAAAATACTTGCTCATGGCAATATGCTGCCGTCCCTGGGATTGCGCTACTACATCGTGTACCAGTAAATCCAGCATCTGGGTTGGTTCCGTACCCAGGCGCATGGCGACCATACCCGGTAGCTTGTCCGTACTAATGATGCCAACTTTCAGGCCATCGTCATAATCGTGGCAGAGATAAGCCATGCGGTCAGAAAAACGTACGACCTCACCTTCCGGCGTGGCCGGCTGCTGCGTCCCGGTATGGCATAAGATAGCATCCAGGACCGGCAGAGTTAAATTAAGTCCCCGCCCCTTACGCCCGTAGTAGCGGACAACCCGCAAACTCTGCTCATTATGATGAAAGTGCCCGAAATAATCCGCAAGGGCTTTTTCCCCGGCATGCCCAAAAGGCGTATGTCCTAAATCGTGGCCCAGGGCGGCCGCTTCAATTAAATCCTCGTTCAGACGCAGGGACCTGCCAATCGTACGGGCAATCTGACTTACTTCCATGCTATGGGTCAGCCGGGTCCGGTATTGATCTCCCGGCGCCAGATAAACCTGGGTCTTATGTTTTAATTTCCGGAAGGCCAGGGAGTGGATAATCCGGTCCCGGTCCCGTTGAAAGGTAGTCCGTAAATCGTCGTCCTGTTCCGGTGTTTCCCTGGCCGCTCCCACGCTTTGCGTGGCCCAGGGCTTCAAATTTTGTTTTTCCAGCTGTTCTGTCAGTTCCCGTACGTTCATGCCAAACTCCTTTGAAAAATAACTACTACACAGTAAAAATAGCTCGTGATTTTTTTGCAAACAAAAAGAACTTTGCTTGCTAAATCAACGCGCATAACCTACAATAGGTTTGATAAAGAGGTGTTAAACAATGAAAAAAATTCTCATACTCGTCAGCCTGCTTTTAGCGTTGCTCCTGCCGGCTCTCTGTCTGGCAGCCCGGCCGGAAGTTTCAGCTGACAACACACAGTTCGATCCGTTAACCGGCATCTACCAGTTGGACGGCAATGTGACCGTCAGGTTACCCGGTCAGGTTATCGTGGCTGACCATGCCACCGTCCATATGTACCAGTTAACCGTCCAGGCCTCTGGCAACGTCCACCTTTCCGACAGTGATATTTCCTTTTACTGTGACCAGGTCAACGTTATCGGCAATGAAAGCACCGCCTACTGCAGCAGCAACTGCCGCTTCACCGAAGGCGATACCCGCATCAATGCAAATACCGGCAGCTTTAACTGGGATAGTAAGCTGGCCACCTTTACCGGCGGCGTCACTGTAAACGGTGCCGCCCGCGAGGGTACCGTGACCTATAACGTAATTAACAGACAGTTCCAGTAATCAAGCTTTCCAGATGTGAAAAATTAGTTGAAGAAACCCCCGCTCAAGGCGGGGGTTCTTTTATTTAGTATCATTTAAATGATGTTCATTACCTTGAATATAATCCAAGATCAAACCGGCTGTTTCCTCAATGGCCCGGTTGGACACATTGATAATCTTGCAATGCAGCCGTCTCATGATTGCCTGCGCGTATTCCAGTTCTTCGTTAATCCTGCCCATGTCGGCATACGCGGCTTTTTCCGACAGACCCATAGTTTTTAACCGGGCCGAACGGATAGAATTAAGTTTGAAAGGATCAATGAGCAGACCGATGATTCTCTTAGGCGGTACCTTAAACAATTCCGCCGGCGGATTAATCTCCGGTACCAGGGGCACATTGGCCACCTTAATCTGCTTATTAGCCAGATACATGGACAAAGGTGTCTTGGAAGTACGGGAAACGCCAATCAGGACCACGTCAGCCTTGGCCAAACCCATAGGATTCTTACCGTCATCATATTTAACCGCGAACTCCACGGCTTCCACCCGTTTGAAATATTCATGGTCCAGGGCATGCACCAGACCGGCCTGATTTTTCGGCAAGAGACCCCAGTTACCTTCAATAACCCTCAACATAGGTCCCAGGACATCTACGACTTTCACATCCAGGTCCATGGCCTTATCCGCCAGATACTGACGCAGTTCCGGCAACACGATCGTATAACATACCATGGCTTTTTCAGCGGCAGCTTCAGCAAGGACCTTGTCCACCTGTTCCTTACTTTTAATATAAGGAACCCGGAAAACATCAAATTCCTGATCGACAAACTGGCTGGTCGTGGCCTTAACCACACTTTCCGCCGTTTCGCCGATGGAATCGGACACAGCATAAATTACCGGTACTTTTGTACCACGATTAGCGGCTATGATAATTACCTCCCTTGCCTTCTGCTAAATCAACCAGCAGCCTGGTGAAATTTGTCTTGGTAATCCTGCCTACCACCTGGTAGGTCTTGGCTCTGGCACTCACGACTTCCACCACCGGCAGACTATCGATTTCATTATCAATAGCTTTCCGGGCAGCGCTGGCCACAGAATCTTCCGGATGTACCATCACAATCTTGGACAGCTGTGTCATCACCATCACCACAGGTAAATCTTTTAAATCGCCATTATTATTCGTAGCTGCCTTTAACAAATCCTTGCGGCTGACCACGCCGTTCAGATAGCCTTTCTCATCTACCACGAACACCGAACCGGCATCATCCATGAACATGCTGACCACGGCATCATACGCACTTTTATCCGTACCAATGACCACCGGTACGCTCATCACCTGTTCCACCGTAATCACAGAAATTTCTTCCTGCAGCATGCCTAAGGTATTTTTACCGGTATAGAAATAGCCAACCTTCGGGCGCGCATCCAGGATACCGCTCATAACCAAAATTGCCAGGTCGCTTCTTAATGCCGCCCTGGTCACATCCAGTTGTCTGGCAATATGTTCACCTGTGATAGGTCCATCCTGGCGCACGATCTCGGCAATCTTTTTCTGCCTTAAACTTAAAGCTATTTTGCACACCCCGCCCTCTGATATTAGCAACGTAAGCTAATATAAAAATTTATTATATATATAGTATACGCTACTTCTTGGAAAAATCCTGCTTTTCCTAAAAAAATACCGCCAACTATTATAAAATTTATAAAGTAAAACAGGGGAACTGTCTGGCAGTCTCCCCTGTTTGGCAAATTTCTTAGCACAATTATAAATTATAAACCAGCTTGCTCTTTAAGGATAGCGGCTTTATCCGTATGTTCCCAGGGCAGGTCGATATCTGTACGTCCCATATGACCGTAAGCCGCGGTCTGCTTATAAATAGGACGACGCAGGTTTAAGGTACGGATGATACCGGAGGGGGTCAGGGAGAAGTTCTTCTTGATCAGCTCGACAATCTTATCATCGGCAATCTTACCGGTACCAAAAGTTTCCACATGGATGCTGACCGGTTGAGCCACACCGATGGCATAAGCCAGCTGCAGCTCACAGCGTTTGGCCAGGCCGGCAGCCACGATATTCTTGGCTACATAACGGGCGGCGTAAGAAGCACTGCGGTCAACTTTTGTAGGATCCTTACCGCTAAAAGCACCGCCGCCGTGTCTGGCCATACCGCCGTAGGTATCCACGATAATCTTGCGGCCGGTCAAACCACTGTCGCCCTGAGGGCCGCCGATAACAAACCGGCCGGTCGGGTTAATGAAATACTTGGTATTAGCATCTAACATGGACGCCGGTACTACCGGTTTAATCACATATTCGCGAATATCCTTGGCAATCTGGGCCTGGGTGGCTTCAGGTGCATGCTGGGTGCTGACGACAATGGTATCCACCCGCACCGGTTTGTCATCCTCATATTCAATGGTGACCTGGGTCTTACCATCCGGACGCAGATAGTGCAAAGTACCATCTTTCCGGACCTGAGCCAGGCGACGCGCCAGTTTATGAGCCAGTGAAATAGGCAACGGCATTAATTCCTGCGTCTCGTCACAAGCATAGCCGAACATCATACCCTGATCGCCGGCGCCTGTTTCTTCCGTAGCGGCCTTGCCTTCCTTAGCTTCCAGCGCTTTATCCACGCCCATGGCGATATCGCTGCTCTGCTCGTCAATGGATACCAGCACGCCGCAGGTATTACCATCAAAACCATATTTGGCACGGTCGTAACCAATGTCAATCACGGTTTGGCGGGCAATCTTACTAATATCCACATAGCATTCCGTGGAGATCTCACCGACGATATGAATTTGTCCCGTCGCGACCACGGTCTCACAGGCCACGCGTCCCATAGGATCCTTGGCCAGGATAGCATCCAGGATGGCGTCGGAAATCTGGTCCGCAATCTTATCCGGATGACCTTCTGTTACTGATTCAGACGTAAAAAAACTTTTCATGATAGACTCCTTTCGCTACTTAGCGACACATGGCTCTTTGAGAATAAAAAAGTGTTCTCCTTGTGAGAGAACACTTACAATTTCTTGCAATCTCATCTCACGATTACTCGCAGGACTTAGCACCTTTTAGCATCTGCACAGACGCTAATGGTTGCTGCGGTTTCACGGGGCCAGTCCCTCCACCGCTCTTGATGAGCCATATTTAATTACAAACAGATTATATAACAAATATTACAGTATGACAAGAGCTAAATCCGTAAAAGTTATCAATAACAACTAAATATTAGCGAACTTTTTGTGAACAAAGAAACACAGGTTAATGTTTACGACGAGCCAGCACCCGGTCTAACAGTTCCCGGGCTACTTCATCCTTACTCATCTTGGCCAGTTCTTCCACCTGTCCGTCGGCGTACAAGAACTTCACCACATTGGTATCGGCGTTAAACCCTGCGCCCGCCATGGTCACATCGTTGGCCACGATCATATCCAGATGTTTCTTTTGCACTTTTTCCCGGGCGTTAGCTAAGAGGTTCTGCGTTTCGGCAGCAAAACCCACCAGGAACTGGTGTGTTTTTTCTGCCCCCAGCGTTTTTAAGATATCAGGATTCTTATCCATGACCACCGTCAGGGCATCTTCATTCTGTTTCTTAATCTTCTGCGTGGCCACATCGCGGGGACGGTAATCAGCGACTGCAGCTGCCATGACCACCACATCCACCTCCGGATAAGACTTGGCGCAGGCGTCCAGCATCTGCTGAGTGGTCTCCACCTGAATCGTGGTCACATTAGGCGGCGGTGTCAAAGCACTGGGACCGGAAATTAAAGTAACCTGGGCGCCTCGTAAAGAGGCCGACCTGGCAATAGCATAACCCATCTTACCGCTGCTGCGGTTGCCCACAAAACGTACCGGATCGATGGGCTCCCGGGTACCGGCAGCCGAAACCATAACTTTCAAGCCGCGCATATCGCCTTCCCTTTGGGCGAAAAAGCCTTCCAGGAAAGCAAGGATGGTCGGCACTTCCGGCAAACGGCCGGCACCGGTAACACCGCAGGCTAAAGGTCCTGCCTCCGGGTCCAGCACCGTGACGCCCCGTTTTTTTAAGGTTTGCAAATTAGATTGGGTAGCAATATTTTCCAGCATGCCGGTATTCATGGCCGGGCAGACAATAACCGGTTTCTTTGCCGCCAGGAGGACGGTAGAAACCAAATCATCAGCCAGACCGCAGGCCATCTTCGCCAGAATATTGGCAGTAGCCGGCGCTACCAGAAAGAGATCTGCCCATTCTGCCAACGCGATATGTTCCACGTTAAACTCGTCATTGCCGCTCCACATGGTGCTGGCAACTTTATGGCCGCTGATTTCCTGAAACAATAACGGCGTCACAAACTTCGTCGCATGTTCGGTCATCATGACCCGGACCTCGGCGCCTTGTTTGCGCAATTTACTTACCAGGTCCACCACCTTATAGATGGCGATGCCCCCGGTCACGCCCACTACGATCTTTTTATCTTTAAGCATGCCCAGTATTCTCCCTGTCTGGCACGACGGATACTTACCTGTACCAACTAAAACAGCTTTGTACTGTTTTTATTTGGCGCGGGAATAAGTCAGTTTATCCGTGGCAATTTCTTTCAGCGCGATACTTACTTCTTTTTCCGGCAGATTTTGTCCCGGAACCGTCAACTCCCGGGCCCGCTTGGCCGCCATGATCACCAGCGTGTACTTACTGTCAACCTTTGTTGCTAAATAATCAATAGAAGGATCAACCATCGACATACTTCCATCACTCCTTATAAATTTAGGTCAGCTATTTGCTG
>JAKVKY010000022.1 GCA_022484685.1 Acidaminococcaceae bacterium
GTTTGGGGTCCAGCATAACCACGAACAAAGTGTCGCTGCGGCCTGTATCGTCTTCCTTAGGCCGGGAATCCACGCCCATGACAACGATATTCTTTTTACCGGCCAGCCGGTCGCTGCGGGACAACTTGTCCAGGGAACCGGAACCGATAAAAGCATACACTGCCCAGCTCAAGGCCGCCAGGGCCAGGATAATGAGCATAAAAATTTTTCTCACTTAAACAGATCCTTTCCGTAATGCTGCAAAAAACTATGCAGGATGCGTCCGGTAAGTCCCCAGATCACATGTCCTTCGTACTGGTAAAAATAAATCTTATACCCGGCCCGTTTAAACCAACCAGGTTTCACATGGGGCGCCAATTCATAGGGGAAGTCCTCCGGAGCACGGGTGGCGCTTTCCATATGTACCTCCCGGGGCTGATAATCTTCTAAAAATGCCAGAGGTACCGTGAATACATGATCCACCTCAGCCTTATTAAAAACTATCTTATCTAAACCCGTCAGGGTGCCCACATAGGGATGCACGATGGGACCCAGGTAGGTCACCAGATAATTTAAACCGCCCAATATTTTGATTGAGGTTGCCGGCAGTCCCAACTCTTCCTGAACTTCCCTGGCTGCCGTCACAGCAAAATTCTTATCCTTACATTCATAACCGCCACCGGGGAAACAAATATCCCCAGGCTGCCAGTCTAAAGTCTGCGCACGTGCCTCAAACAAGATAGCGGGACCAGCCTTAGTCTCAACTAGAGGCACCATCACGGCGGCATCCCATTGATGAGGCATGCGTGCCAGGTGCGGCGTCTGTTCAGCCAGGGTTCGTCCCAGATTACGGGTCAGTGTAATAAAGTTTGTATCCATAAATACCTCCAACCATGCCCATATTATACAACAAATGCGGTGAGAGAATGTGACAATTTAGTGAGCAAAGAGACACAAAAAAAGCTGCCGCAGACGCAGCAGCTTTTCTTCATTAAACTTAGTGCATGAACAAGTTCCACAGGATAACCACCGCGGCTCCCGGAATACCAAAGAAGCCGGCAATCAAGGCACTGATCACGTTGATAGGTACCGTAAAACCAATCAGGCCGCCGATTAAATTAAAGACCCACAGGATAATGGCACCAACGATGCCGTTATAAAGGATCTTAATGGGCAGGCCCAGGAGTAAAACCAGCAGCGCCAGGATAATAACCGCTACTACGATAAGCGCGATACCGCCTAAACCAGCAACTGCACCAGTTAATATTTCCATCTTTACCTCATCCTTCCTATTCTGACAGACGGCGTCTATTTTCTAACGCCTTAGCCAGAGTAACTTCATCAGCATATTCCAGATCACCGCCCACGGGCAGGCCGTGCGCAATGCGACTGACAATCACATGCAGCGGCTCCAAAAGCTGTAGCAGATACGTAGCCGTAGCTTCACCTTCCACGTCGCTGTTCGTAGCCAGGATTACTTCCCGGATGCCGCCCTGCTGCAAACGCTGCAACAGTTCCTTAATCTTTAAATCATGGGGGCCCACCCCGTCTAAGGGAGAGAGCACACCGTGCAAAACATGGTAGACGCCTTTATAACCCCGGGTACGTTCCATGGCCAGCACATCCTGTGGTTCTTCTACTACGCAGATGAGACCCTGATCCCTTTGAGTGTCAGCGCACACCTCGCATAAATCTTTGTCTGTAAAGTTAAAACAGCGGGAGCATAAATGAATCTGCTGTTTAGCCGCGATCAAAGTTGCTGCCAGCCGTTCCACATCGGCCGTATCCATATCAATAACATGATACGCCAGACGCAGGGCCGTCTTGGAACCTAATCCCGGCAAACGCCGCAGCTGGTCATACACATTACTGATGGGTTTAATCATCCCTGCCATCTTACATGCCAGGAAGCTTCATGCCACCCGTAATCTTGTTCATTTCCTTCTCGGAAACTTCGTCAATCTGATGCATAGCTTCATTCACGGCGGCTACGATCAAGTCCTGCAACATATCTACATCCTCGGGATCAACTGCGGTGGGAGCGAGCTTCACACTCTTCAGTTCCTTCTTGCCGCTCATTACTACCGTTACGGCACCGCCGCCAACGGTAGCTTCAAAAGTACGGGCCTGGAGTTCTTCCTGCATCTTCTGCATCTCACCCTGCATCTTTTGTACCTTCTGCAGCATGCCTTGCATGTTGCCTAAACCACCCATACCCGGAAACTTCATGCCTTTACCCATAATGTAAAATCCTCCTTCAAGTAGCTGTCTCAGAAAAATTTTCTCTGGCTTACAATTATTTCTACAATATATTTAGCATATTACTACAAAAGCACCAAATGTCAAATTTTTTCTGCCATCGGTTTATTTTGACTCCGGTGTTTTGCCCTCTGCCCACTGTAAGGTTCCGCCAAAAAATGCCATGGCCCTGCGTGCCGTCTTACCCATAGCCTCTTCCGGCACCACTTCGGTCTTAGATGTTACTTTTTTTTTAGGTGCCGCCGGCTTATCTGTTTCCAGCACGCAGCTCAGCTTAATGGTCTTGCGGCTGACCCGGAGCAGGGCATCTTCAAAGCTGGCCCGGTAATCCGGCTGTTGCATCCGGTCGCAGGTAAACTTATTCTTGAAACCCAGTGTCAACACGTTGCCTTCCAGGGACAGGACCGAAGCCGTCAGCGCACAGGCGAACATAGACATCTTACCCTCACCTTTCAGGAGCTCCCGGGCCTGCTTCCAGTACTCGTCCCCCATTGCCCAGTCACCGCTGTATGCCTGCACCGGCTGCGGTGCTACAGCTTGAGGCACAGCAACTTTTAATCCTGTAACTTTAGGTGCCGGTGTAAATTTTGGTTCTGCCGCAATTTTAGGTGTAACGACTTGCGGTGCAGGAACAGCTTGCGGCGGTACCGCTTTGGCTTTCTCCGTAACCGGCTGTACCACAACTTTAGGTCCTGCCGCGATTTTGGGTGCTACAACTTTGGGTTTTGCCGGAACTTGTGGCGTTATTACTTTCGGTTCCGCCATAACATCCGGTACTACTACTTCTGGCGCCGCCATCTGCAGCAGCGGTCCCCGTCCGGCTAACGCCCGTTCCAGTTGTGCCACCCGGGCCTTTAAAGCCAACAGACTGTCGCCCTGTACCTTACACAGATCGCACAAACACATTTCCGCTACGATGCGCCCCCGGGACAGAAAACGTAATTCTCCCAGCGCCTGGTGCAAAACTTCCTGGGCCGCCAGGATGCGTTCCGGCGGGAAGAACGGCACCAGCTGTTTAAACGCTGCTGCCGTATCTGTCACATAAATCTGCTGGTAATCAGGCGCCGCCTGAAAAAGCAGCAGTGAGCGTAAATATTCCTCTATCTCTAACAGTATCTGGGCAATATCTTTGCCCTGTTCCAACAGTTTCGCAAAAATTTCCAGGGCCGCGGCCGGTTGGCTTTGTCCTACGGCTGTCATCAGCTGCCGCAAAATTTCCCGTCCCACGATGCCGCGTACGCTGCGCACCGTCTCGCCGGTTACCTGCTCCGCCATGACGCCGCACTGCTCCAATAGGCTTAAGGCATCACGCATACCGCCTTCTGAAGCCGCAGCAATCAGCTGCAAAGCCTCGTCATCTACCTTAATGTCGCTGCCGGCAGCCACCTTGCGCAGATGATCCACAATCTCCGCCTGCGTCAGCGGGTGAAAATCAAAACGCTGACAGCGGGAATGAATCGTAGGCAGTATCTTTTGCGGCTCCGTCGTAGCCAGGATAAAGACCACATGAGCCGGTGGTTCCTCCAGCGTCTTAAGCAGCGCGTTGCAGGCTTCCGTGGTCAGCATATGTGCCTCGTCGATGATATAGACTTTGTAACGGCAGTTGACCGGGGCAAAATCAGCATTTTTATTCAGATTCTTAATATCTTCCACGCCACGGTTAGATGCCGCATCCAGTTCCTGCACATCCATGGATGTACCTTCCGTAATCTGGACACAGTTACCGCACTTGCCGCAGGGCGTAGCCGTCGGTCCGTGCTCACAGTTCAGGGCCTTGGCAAAGATGCGCGCCGTGGTGGTCTTACCCGTACCCCGGGGGCCCGTAAACAGATAGGCATGGGCAATCCTGCCCGTGGTCAGGGCATTGCTTAAAGCCTGTTTGATTGGCTGCTGCCCTACCAGGCTCTCAAAATCCTGAGGACGCCAGCGCAAATATAAAGTTACATAAGCCATAGCGATTCTCCCCTAACCGGAGTAGCGCCGCACCGGTACCTGCTACCTGACAGCCCCGGTCCGCTTTCTCTCCCGATACTCTTCTCCATTACCTGTCTATTATACCAAAAAAACACCTCAAACAAAAGCAAACAAAAACCGCCAGCCGGAAACCGCTTATACGGTACCTGCTGACGGCTCACGGTGATTTCCCTGTAGGACCACAGCAACCGGCACCCCCGCGGCACATGCTGTATCTGCTTAGTGCTGCTTCCTTCCGGACCTGACACGGTTCACAGTCATACATTGCGCAGGACCTGCTGCTGCGGCCCTACAGAAAAACCCCCGGATAAAAAAAGCCGCCGGGGCGGCCCAAATTTTAATGGCGGAGAGAGAGGGATTCGAACCCTCGATACGATTTCTCGTATACACGCTTTCCAGGCGTGCACCTTCAACCACTCGGTCATCTCTCCGGGTTGAAACGTGAAACAATAATATAAAATTATTTGCGGCTAAAGTTAATCAGCCGCAAATAAAAGTATACCTAGATTTCAGGATTCTGTCAAGGCATTCTCTTTAAATTCTAGTCTTCATCCTCACCCCGTCCCGGCATAATCAGCAGGGAACAAGGAGTATTCAGGGTGATATTTTGCGCGGTGCTGCCCATCAAAAGCCCTTTTACTAGGCCGGCGCCTGTCTTACCCGTACAAATAAGAGTACATTTTTCGGTTTCGGCCAGGCGGCACACTTCCTTAGAGGCGATACCCTGCTCAATAATATAGCGGGCGGGGATGCCGAAAGTCTTCATCTCTTCCACCATTTCCTGAAGCATATTCTGTGCCGTTTCCCGTTTCACCCGCAACTCATCTTCGCTGCGGAAGCGTTCCAGCACATGGACAAACACAATCTCGCCCACATGGTCGTGCATGTTACGCAAAACGCTTAACCCTACCAGGGATTTACGGGAAAAATCTGTAGGTACCAGGATGCGTTCCAGATAATTTTCCCGGGCATGTTCTTCTTTCACGATCAGCACCGGCACTAAGGACGACCGGGCCACATCAAAAGTCATGCTGCCGCGAAAAGCGCTCTCGAAAAGGCCCTTTCCGTGGGAAACCAGGCAGAGCAGATTCACATCCCGGCCCACTGAGGCGCTGAGAATGCCGTTCAAGGGCACTGGGTTGTATTCCCAGACAATAGATACATTGTCATACCCGGCCTTGTGCAGGTCATTTTCATAACCCTGCAGCTGGCTGTAAGTTTTTTTATAATAGCCGCTGTTAATATCCTGGTCTTCTTCCCGCTCCGCCACATGCAACAGATAAACCTCGGTTTCTGTATCCGGACACAGGCTATAAAACGCTCCCAGCAAGTCGTCCGTCCGTTCCGACATATCCATGGCCAGCATCACTTTGTCAAACATACACTTTTCCTCCCCTTTTGGTGCCGCACTAAAATCTCCCGTTGCAAAATAAACTTGTTTACATTTACAAGATGCCTTATAATTTTATTATAATAGGTTTGGGACATTGTGGCAAGCAAGAGCTGCATCATCATTATGTCCATCGACCTGTCAGCAAAGGAGGAAGAACATGTTTAAGGATCCGCAAAGCTCCACCACCCTGGTAACTCCCGCCAGGTGTTGGTCTGACTATAATTATACTGCCGGGAAAGATATTATCCTGGACCTGTACCACAAGCTGAACCTGCGCCTGGATACGCAGAAGTGCCTGGAAAACCGGCACCAGGCTTCGGTATTTCTTCACAGCCCTACCAAAGACGTCTGCATCTGCCGCTATCTGTACAGTGACAACGGTATTGCCACCAGGGGCGAGAACCTGGGTCTGATCCTGACACCGGAAAAAATCGTGACCCTGCGACATGGCAACGACCTGCTCTTTGCCAGTCTCAGCCAAACCCTGGCGCCGCTGCCGGCGCAGGAAATTACTCCCAGCGACATCTTTCAGACCATCCTGCAAAAAATTTATCACAGCACTGTCACCGTGCTGCTCAGTTTTGACGAAACCTTATCTTCCTGGCAACAGGATTTGGAAAAAGACGGTTCTCTGCCGGAAAGCCGGGAACTTTCCCATATGCATGCCGCCCTGGGCGAAGCCGCCAGTATCGTATCCGGACATCAGCAATTGCTGAATAGTTTCCCGGCAACGCTGGGGCTGAGCGCCACCGGCGTTAATAGCCGGAGCTACGGGCTGCTGCAGGCCGAATGCGCCAACATGCAGCTAGTGCTGAACAGTTGCCTCTTTACGCTTAGCGCCTTGCAAAAAGCCAGAGAGCAGGAACTGCTGGAAAGGAACACGGCCGCGATTCACAATTTGACCACGCTCTGCGCCGTTTTCCTGCCGATTATCTTTATCGCCGCCCTGTACGGAATGCGGTTTGAAAATATGCCCGAACTGAAAGCAGCCTGGGGCTATGTAATCTGCGTCGCAGTGATGGCCGTGGTAGCGCTGGTTGCCTGGTGGCAAAGTCGCTAAAATACTCCGCCGGCGTCAATATGATAGTAATGAAAAAAGTTCCGGACAAATATGTCCGGAACTTTTATTTATGTGGAACGTTCCCGCCTCAAACATTAAAAATCTTGCCCGGGTTCAAAATATTCTTGGGATCCAGCGCCCGCTTAATGGCGCGCATCATGTTCAGTTCCACCGGGTCCGTTACCTTCTCCATGGCAACCAATTTCTTGGCACCGATAGCATGCTCGCCGGAGAGGCGACCGCCCAGACTATACACGTACGGATAAGCGATAGCGTGGAAGCCGTTCACCTGGTCCTCCCACTCCTGGTCCGTCATATCGCCTTTCAAAAGTTGGAAGTGTAGATTGCCGTCCCCGGCATGAGCCAGGCAGAACAGGGTAAACTTAAAGTCCTTGGACACATCCATCAGATGGGTGATGCAGTTGGCAATCTGGTCTACAGGTACTACCAGGTCGTCGCTGCTGCCGATAAGGCTGATAGAACGGGTGGATTCCAGGCAATTCCGGCGCAGGTTCCAGACCCGGTCATCCGCTTCCAGCACATCCACGGCGCCGCTGCTTTCGCAAATCTCATCTAACTGCTCCATCTTCGTGTCCAGCTCGTCCTCGTTAAAAGTTTCAATAGTCACGATCAGGTAACAGCCATCCTCATAATGAGGCAGCTTGGTCTCGCAGTAATCGCTGCTGCTGCGTACGAACTTGTTATCCATAAATTCCACGCTGGTGGGATTCAGGCCTGCCTTAATCAGGTTGGGCACCAGGGTCACAGCCTTGTGCAAGTCCGTAAAGATAGCCAGCAGGTCCAGACGATACGGAGGCAGAGGCAGTAATTTCAAAGTGGCTTTAGTGATAATGCCCAGGGTGCCTTCGCTGCCCATGATGAGCTGTTCCAGGCAGTAGCCCGTGGACTTTTTCTTCAGGCGGGCTCCCAGGTTGACAATGTCGCCGGTAGGTGTTACCACTTCCACGGCGTAAATCTGGTCCCTGGTGGTGCCGTAACGGACGGCCCGGTTGCCGCCGGCATTGGTGGCGATGTTGCCGCCGATCATGCAGCTGTCAGCGCTGCAGGGATCACCGGCGTACAGTAAATTTTTGGCCTTGGCCGCTTCCTGAATCTCCTTGGTTAAAGCACCGGCTTCTACTACCATATACATGCCGGCTTCGTTAATCTCTAAAATTTTGTGCATCCGTTCCATTAAAAGCACGATGCCGCCGTATACAGGAATCGCGCCGTCGGAAACACTGGTACCTGCGCTGCGTGGCGTTACCGGCACGTTAAACTGGTTGGCTATCTTCATGACCTTGGCCACTTCCCCGGTATTGCCGGGAAGCACCACTACCTCCGGTTTATGGAACAAGCGGGGATCGGTTTCCTCGTCGGTCTGGTACTTGGTCAGGGTTTCCGGATCGTTCTTCACAAATTCGGCGCCTACTGCTGCCTTTAGGGCGGCCAGGACTGCTTCCGTCACGGGATTATATTGGGCCATAATTCCTACCTCTTTCTCTCACAATACATTTTTTATCGCACCACGGTCAGGCAGTGCTTAATACTTTCCTGCTGGTAAACGTCCAGGGACATTATTCCAGTTCGAAAATCTTACCCGGGTTCAGAATATCCTTAGGATCCAGAGCTTTCTTAATCTCTTTCATCAGATTAAGTTCGCCCGCCGGAGTATAGGTGGCCATTTCCGGCAATTTCTTAGCGCCGATGCCATGCTCGCCAGATAACCTGCCGCCCAGGGCATAAGCATACTGATAAACTTCTGCATGGAACTTAGCTACTTCCGTATCCCAGGTAGCATCGTCCAAATCACATTTACACAAGCAGAAATGCAGGTTACCGTCGCCGGCATGCGCCAGGGTTAAAACTTTGAACGGATATTTCTTACCGTGCTCTTCTACAAATTTAATACAGTCAGCTACCTTATCCACAGGTACTACCACATCGTCCGTGATGCTGACAGGGCTGATAACCCGCAGGGACTCCTGACAATTACGGCGTACCTTCCACACCCGGTCGTCCGCTTCCAGCACGTCCACGGCACCGTTTTCTTCGCACAAGGTATCCAGCTGTTCCATCTTCATGTCCAGCTCGTCTTCACTAAAAGTTTCCACGGTGATGATGATATAGTTGCCATCCTGCATATGGGGCAGGGTCAGCTCACAGAACTGACAACTGCTTTGCAGAAAATGATTATCCATAAATTCCACGCTGGTGGGAGCGATACCCGCCTTTAAGACCTTGGTCACCATGTCGGCGGCCTTAGCCACATCCGTAAATACGGCCACCAGGTCAAAGCGATACGGCGGCAGAGGCAATAACTTCAGGGTAGCTTTAGTGATGATTCCCAGTGTACCCTCGCTGCCCATCACTAATTGCTCCAGACAATAGCCCGTAGATTTTTTCTTCAGTCGTGCGCCCAGGTTCACAATCTCGCCGGTAGGTGTAACCACCTCAATCTGGTAGACCTGATCCCGGGTGGTGCCGTAACGTACAGCCCGGTTGCCGCCGGCGTTAGTAGCGATATTACCGCCAATCATACAGCTGTCAGCACTGCAGGGATCACCGGCGTAGAGCAGCTTCTTGGCTTTTGCCGCTTCCTGAATCTCCTTGGTCAAAGCGCCTGCTTCCACTACCATATACATGCCGGCTTCGTTAATCTCTAAAATCTTGTGCATCCGTTCCATGAGGAGCACGATACCACCTTTCACAGCGATGGCACCGTCGGACAAACTGGTCCCGGCGCTGCGTACGGTCACGGGCACATTAGCCTGATTAGCCAGTTTCACCACTGCCGCCACTTCCTCCGTGGTGCCAGGAGCTACTACTGCTTCGGGCACATGAAACTTGTGCGGGTTAGTTTCCTCATCTGTCTTGTACTTGTCCAGGGTGGGCGCGTCCGTAAAGACCTGCTCCTTACCCACAATTTTTCCCAGCCCGGCAAGAAACTGGGCATCTACTTTGTTATACACTGTCATTCCCCCTCAACCTTGTGACAACTTTGTCCATGTAGTCGCGCCTGACGCGCTATTACCTGGCACCTGACGGTACCGGGAGTTTACTCTTTTGTACCAGCACTTATTTTTTGTTGGCCGCTGCCAGTTCGGCTGCTGTTAAACCGGGATATGTATACTTGCTGCTGTGCCCCGGTTTTAAAAAGCCAAGCGTAATCGCCGTTGCCGGACACCAATGGGCACAAGCAAAACAGCTGTAGCAACCCGGTCCGAAAACCGGTTTCCCGTCCTGCATGGTAATACACCCTGCAGGACAAACTGCCGCACAGGTACCGCAGCCAATACACTTGGCTGCATCCAGCTTGCGGTGCTTTACCGTCAGGGCGTTATCCATAACCACCCAGCCGGCCTTATTCACCAGTTCCATCAAGTCACCGCTGCCCAGACTGCCGGTATTTTCCCGGCGGTTCTTAACATCATACACGATGGTGCTGAGTCTTTCCGGCAGCCGGTCCAGCATTTCTTTTTTCAGGTTGGCAGGACTGGGAAAAACGATACTGTTATCCGGCAACGGCACCGTAAAAGCTGCAGCTAGCTGCAAGCCCCGCCCGGCCAGGATTTTCTTGGCCCTACTCAAACTACCGCCTGCCGTGGCACCAGGGTCTGCCACATAAAACAGATACGGATTATTTTTAATACGTACCGTGGTCAGGAATCTTTCCACCACCGGCGGCAGGTTCATGCAGTGTACCGGCGCCACAAAGCCCACCAGTTCTGCCTCAATTTCTTCCGGCTGGCGCAGATACTGCGTCATACTTCTCACGTCTGCCCCCAGAGCAGCGGCCAACTGTTTGGCCAGCATATAGCTGTTACCGGTACCGGAAAAATAATAAATGCTGCCCATATCCGCACCTCCTGTAGAAACTTATAGGGTATTACCTCATCGATAATACCCTATATTATAACACCTACCCGGCCCAGCTTACAATCCCGGCCGTTATTTTCCGGCAGTGTTTCTAAGTGTCCGAATCGGCCTCGTCACATTTTTTAGCCGTACTTATAACTCGTGCAACCGCAGCAAGGCCAAAGCTAACAACTCACAACGTGGCAGATAGCTGGCTACCCAGCTGTGTTCCGTGGGCGTATGTGGTCCCTCCGATTGGGGTCCCATCCCGCACACGGTGGGTGCTCCCACCATGGTAGTATAGCAGGCATCCGACGAACCACCCACATACTGTCCCTCCAGAGGAGCATGTCCCAGCTCCCGGGACAGTTTCTGTAAATAGTGGAACAGCTTCATGCCTCCATCCGTCACCTCAAAGGGCGGCATATAATCTGCCGCACCGCGATCAATGATCTTCGTACTGGTACGGGCGTCATAATTGTGGGCGCAGATGGCACGAACCTTAGCCTGTGCCTGTTCCGCCTGGGCTAAAGTTTTAAAGCGCACATCTAGTTTACCAATGGCATGGTCCGCCATGATATTAGGCAGGGTGCCGCCCTGAAAGACACCCACATTACAGGTAGTTCCGCTGGGATAATCCGTGATGTTAAACAAATCGATAGTCTTATGGGCCAGTTCCAAAACAGCGCTGGCACCTTTGGCATGATTATTGCCGGAATGAGCGGCAATACCCGTTACTTCCACCACCGGGCGCCACAAACCTTTGCGTCCGTACACCACCTGACCCTGTTCCCGTCCCGGTTCCATGTTAAAGACAGCCGTCTTGCCCCGACCATATTTTTTAAACATGGCTACCGCGTCAGAATCCGGATGATTAACCTCTTCGTCTCCGGCAAAGAGGAACGTAATATCCACATCGTCACAACCACATGCCAACAAAGACTTGACCGTGTACACGCTGATGCCGATGCCGCTCTTCATATCAATGACGCCCGGACCATAGGCTAAACCGTCCACGATCTTAAAGGGACGCTCTGCCGCCGCGCCCTTTGCAAACACCGTATCCATGTGGCCCATGATGAGCACCGCCGGTTTGCCCGGGCGGGGACGGGTAGCCACTAACTGCACCGGTCCCTTACTCTCGTGATATTCCACCTTAAAACCCAACGGTTCCAACACGCTGCCAATAGTGTGCGCAACCTGCGCCACCCCTTCCGGGCAGTCATAACCGGAATCTGTGTTCACAATCTTTTCGATAAACTGCCACATCTCGGGTTGCGCGGCAGCCACCTTTTCTAAAACTTGTTTTTCCAAAGCCTGTATCATAGGAACCTCGCTTATCCGATAATTTTTAAAGCCGCATGTACCAGCACATCCGCGCCTTTTTGTAAAGAGTTTTTATTCAGATGCATATTCACCGCATGCAAACCCGGGGTAGCTCCGGCTCCAACGCCAAGATACCCGGCCTTGAGCTTGGGATATTTGCGGGTAAAGAAATGAAAATCTTCACCGCCGGGATTCGTGATAGGCGCCCGGTAATTTGCCTTGCCTGCCACCGCCACGATGCTGTCCGCCAAAAGTTTGACCATCTCCGGATCGTACTGTGGCGCCGGAATAATACCCGTTGGCGTGGTCAATATAATCTTGGCGCCCATGGCAACCGCGATACCATCCACCGCCTGCTGCAGTTTCGTAAGCATCTCGTCAATGGTCGTATTATCTTCCGCCCGGCAATCAACCAGCATATGCGCTTTCTCAGGGATGATGTTAAAGACGCTGCCGCACTGAATGGCCGTTACCTTGCAGGACCAGGTCTTCACAGGGTTCAACTTGATGGACATGATCGCCGTGGTAAGTACTGCCGCCGTCTCTGCCGCATTGACACCTAAATGGGGACGGGCGCCGTGACTGCTTTTGCCTTCAATATCAATCACCACCTGTGCCAGCGCAGAATGATTTACCGCCGGGGTCAGGGTACCATCCGGAATATCCTGCACAGGGCGGTTATGTAAACCCAGGATATAATCAACACCCTCCAGGGCGCCATCCTTAATCACAGCCAGGGCGCCGGTGCCAATCTCTTCCGCCGGCTGGAACAAAATTTTCAAGGTACCTTTTCTTACTTTGTCCGCCAAAACGGCTGCCGCTGCCAGCATCATACTGCAATGACTGTCATGACCGCAGGCATGGCGTACCTCCGGCTTACCGTCTACCGTAAAAGGCAGGGCATCCATATCGGCCCGTAGCATCAGCACCGGCCCTGGTTCCTGTCCCTTAATTTCACCGATAACGCCGGTTTTGCCTACGCCGGTGGTTACCTTATAACCAAATTTTTGCAACTGCTCCGCCAGAAAGGTCGAAGTTTTAACTTCCTGAAACCCCAGTTCCGGGATAGAATGCAGATAATCGTACACTTGCAAGATTTCAATCTTTGCCATGGTCATCTCTCCTTAGATAGGTAAAGAGGGTACGACGAATGCCGTACCCTCTGGTTAAAATTTTACGCAGCCGGGGCGATCAGCTTCATGATAAACATAGCGATGCCCGCATTAATGATAGATAAAGCCAACAACACGCCCCAGTATTTAGTGGGGACACCGGCAGTACCTAAAAGACGGCCCAAATATTGAATCTTAGAACCCATCAGATAGATGGCCGGCATCAGGATAGCCACATGCTGGCCGTTTAAGACGCCGTTGCTGACCAGAGCCATAGCCACGCCGACGGCGCCGCCCATGGACATCAAAGCTCCCATCAGCACCATGATGGCCTGGCCGGGTAAGCCCCAAATCGCCATAACCGGAGCAAAAATACGACCGCAGGCTTCCAGGGCACCGGTCACCGTCAAAATCTGGATGCATACGAACGCCATGATCACGTTAGGAATAATATTTTTCAGGCCGATATCCCAGCCTTTCAGAGCGCCTTTTACGAAGACGTCCATGATAGAAAGTTTCTTTTCAGGAACCGCAACTGCCGCAGTCGCTGCTTGTTGTACCTCGCTCATCTCAGTCTTCCTCCTTCACAAAATAATGACAGAACAGACGCATCATGTTGGCGCCGAACAGTTTCATTACCAGCATCACCACTAACGGTGTGACAATAGGTACCGTCATGACGCTAAACAAAGCAGAACCGGAAGCCAGGTAATTACCGATGACGCCGCCGGCCGTAAACTGAAAGGCGGAGAAAATTAATAATTCTTTGTTAGTGATATCACCGGCAGCACGTAAATTCTTGGTCATGCCTGCACCGGCATCCGTACTCTGCAGGCTGGAAACCAGTGCCACGCAGCAGATACCGGGAATGCCCATCAACGGACGCAGTACAGGCGTCAGCAGCTTCTGTGCTGCTTTCAGGCCGCCATAATATTCTACAATTTCCATCAAACCAAGAGCCAGCATAACGCCTGGTACCAGACTGAGGGCAAACATAAACCCGGCCCGGGCGCCAACGCCGCCCACGCCCATAAAGTTATTGGTAGCGCTCTTGATGACACCGAACTTGCCGTTCAGCGTATCAAAATCAAACATATTCCAGCCGGCATGCTTGGCCAGAAGCCCTGAAAACACCACAATAGCCAGGAACAATACCACATACCCTGCAGGCGGAACCTTGACCGTGGACTTTTCTTTGTCATCCATCTTCCCCATACCCCCTAAAAAAATAATGTAAAACCTATTCGCAACCGAATATGTTTTACATTATACCTAAAAATAATTATTTTTCAATAGTAAAGGGTTAAAATGAATACTTATCCGCTTTATGCATAGTTAAGCTTGCTATTTTTGTAAACTTTGTTGCAAAATTTGCTCAGACTTTTAAGCCCATGCTCTTTGCAAAACTTTTTGCAAGAGAGCAGGCAGGATTACTGTCAGGCTATGGATATTTACCCGCTCGGTTACCTGATGCAGATCCTTACCCCAGGGTCCCAGCAGGAAAAAGGGAATTTGCAACTCTCCCAAAGCCTGCAAATTAAAGCTATACAATGGTCCCCAAAGCGGCGTATTCTCTGCATAAGCAGCACTGTCTTCCTGAGTTGTCAAGCCGCAGTAACTACAGTCTGAAACACCCAGGAAATAATCTTCGAACCTGACCGGCAGCAGGGAACCAATTAGCTCCTGCAGCGCGGCGTATTCCCGGCCAGCCAGTTCGTGACTGTTCAACGCCGGATAATAAGGCGGCGCAAAACCAACCACCGCTACCGGTGCCGTCAGGCTGCAAAAAGTCAGCGTGGCCTGCATGGCGGCGATAGTTGCCTGGGGATAGTCCAATTCCTGTCCCGCCAGTTTCGCTGCCAAATCTTTTTGAAGCTGTGCGGCAAAATGGTCATAGCCAGTTTTTTGTTGTGCCTGTTTTTGCAGCGCCGCAAAAGTCAGCACCGGCAGAGAATGAACCAGATTCGTAATTGCAGGCTGAAGGTTACTTTCCCCAGTCTCATGCCTGCCCACATCGCTTGCAGCCCGTGCCACATCCTTATCATCCCCGGTTTGAACCAGGCGGAGTTGTTTCGCCAGTGCCGACTGCACCGCGGCTTCCGTCTGGCGCACAAAATATGCCAGCACCTGACTGGCGCTGCGTTTAAAACATAAAATATTACAATACCCGGCGGCCTGGGCTGGCAATGAATAATCGTAGCCGCGTTTCAGGTCCCGCATAAAATACCATACCGGCGGTACAGTTTGCTCAGCACCGCTGTGTTCTACAAATTCCTTGTCCCCTTCCGTCCTGGTTACCAGTTCCGCCAGCACCGACACCGGGTTCAAGCCCTGGGCATAGCTGCCAATCTGTACCACCTTACCCTGGACCAGCACCACCGGCAGCAGTTTGCCTACGCTGCCACAACTGACCACCTGCTGATCACCTTCCCGGCGGTTAGGCTCGCAGTTGATTAGGATTTTGTAGTCCAAGTGATACTTAGCCCGCAACTGCTGCAGAAAAGGCAATGCTCCCCGCATCCCGGCAGAAAAAGCTTCCTCGTCCGGTACGGACACAAAAAGCAACGAGCCCTGCTCCGGGTCCTGTGCATATGCCTTGAGTACCGTCAGCTGTACGGCCAAACCACCCTTCATATCGCAGGCGCCACGGCCAAACAACCAGGCGCCGGACTCCAAATCCTGCCTAGCTTCGTCTGAGATTTTCAGCTCTGCTACATGGCGGGCCGCACGTTTTAAATCACAAGCCCAGGGTTCCGCCGCTCCATATACTGATGTGTCCACCACATCGTGGTGATTCATGAACAAAACCGTGGCTGGCCTTTTACCCTGCACCAGGGCAAAAATAACCCGGCGACCTAAAGCGTCCCCGGGCAAAGTTACAGCGCCGCACAATTCCGGACGCGCCGTGAAATACGGCAGCGCCCGCAAATGTGCCAGTAGAAAATCTTCAATTTGTTTTTCACCTGCCGTACCGGAAACGCTTTTCAACGCTACCAGTTCCGCCAGTAAGCTTACAATCTCCGCGTCCATGTCTGCTCCCGCTTTCCTAAAAAATTGAGTTCAGCTCCACAAACTAGTTCGTCAAGCTACGTCAGAGTTGTTACACGTTACGACGAATCACTGCCGGCGGTAGTTTTTCCCAAGGCAGATACTGGATAGTAGCACAGTGTTGATAGGCCTTATAGCGCTCCTCCGGATCATTAATGGCGTTAGCCGCCGCCAGATCTTTTTCCCCTGCCAGGGACACCGGATAAAATTCAAAGGCCTGGTGCAACAGTGAACTGGCTTCGGCTATATGACCCGCCACATGTTCCTGTTCTGCCAGATATTTTAAACTAAAATATTTATAAGGATTAATCTTAGACTTGGGATCATCCTGCTTGGGAGCATGGCTGGTTTCCTGCTCCTCCCTAAACATCTTACGGGCTTCTTCGCAGGCCTGTTCCTGCTTGCCGCATTCGGTCAAAAGCTGCAGATGCCGGTACCACAGTTCACCCCGGGCGCCGGTCCTAAAAGGATGCTGATACTCCCGCGCCAGCTTAAAAGCTGCATCAATATACTGCAAGGCTGCTTCCGGTTTATGGGCCAGCTTATACACAATCTCACCCAATTCCCGCAGGCACAAAGTCTTGTGCTCCGCTTCAGAAAGTCCCACTTCCGGTGCCTCATCCAGATTAGGTTCCACGTCCAGTACGGTACTCAACACCGTCATGGCACCCTCCAGGTCCTCTTTAAATACCAGGGCCCGGCCCACGATAGAGCGGCACATCCAGTTCCCCTGATCCTTGATCATGTTGATGGGTACTGGCCAGGCACCGGTAGCCACCTTTTCTACGTATTCATTCCATTCTTTAGCATCCATGTAAGCCTCCTGCCGGCACAATTACTGCCGGTCTCTACTACTAAAATTTTTCTACTAAGCTGCCGGTTTAAGTCACCCACAACTTCTACGTACCATATTATATTTTCTATTGTAACATAAAACTATGCCTCTACCATAAAAAAAGGGCTGTTTCCAGTAAAAACTGTCCACAGCCACAAAATAAGGGAAAGCGTTGTTAATCCCGCACGTACACGCGGGGCAGGCGCAAACTGAGATCACAAGTTACCTCGTAACAAATGGTCTGCTGCCACTTAGCCACCGTCTCAAACGGTAACTCGGGTCCGCCGAACACAATAATCTCATCGCCTACTTTGACATCAGGGATATCCGTAACATCCAGCATCACCTGATCCATACAAATGCGGCCTACGATGGGAGCCTTATGGCCCCGGATAATCATATAGCCTCTATTGGATAAAGCCCGGTTGAGTCCGTCCGCATAACCAATGGGAACGGTAGCAATCACGCTGGGCTTAGCTGTCGTAAAAGTCCGCCCATAACCGATGTCGGCGCCGGCCGGCAAAGTTTTTACAAAACCTACCAGAGCCTTGACCACCATAGCCGGACGATATTCCTGATACGGAACCGTAATGCCTGCGGGGCGCATGCCGTACAGGGTGATACCCTGCCGTGCCATATCCAGCTGATACTGCGGCAACTCTGCGATGGCGGCGCTGTTAGCAATATGTTTGATGGGAATATGGACACCCTGCGCTTCAATCTCTTTATTCGCAGTCAGAAAACGCTGGTACTGGTACGCAGCGTACTCCTTGTTCTCACCGTCCGCCGTAGCGAAATGGGAGAACATACCTTCAATCTCTATTCCGGGCAACTTGGCCGCTTTGGCGGCAAAGGCACCGGCTGCACTCACGTGGAGTCCAATGCGATGCATACCCGTATCTACCGCGATATGAATCTTAGCTTTCTTGTGTTGAGCTAAAGCAGCTTCATTCAAAGCCATCAGCCGTTCTTCATCAAACACAGCATAGCTTAAGTTATATTTTACCACAAGGTCTGCTACTTTGGGAAGCAGAATTCCCAAAACCAGGATGGGTTTCGTAATACCGGCTTCCCTAAGTTCGATGCCTTCCTGGGGTAAAGCCACGGCAAAAAAATCTACGCCGGCGGCATCCGCCTCTTGGGCCACCTGTACCGCACCATGACCATAGGCATTAGCCTTTACCACGGCACACAACTTAGTCGTCGGTTTTAAACTGCGTTTCGCTACTAACACATTATTCTTAATAGCATCCAGATTAACTTCTACCCAGGCTCCTCTTTCCATTGCCTCATGCCCCCTCATAAGCAAAAAGCAAAACCGCAGAGGAGACGAAGGTCAGCCTGCGGCTTCATTGCCAACTTCCGAGCACCTCTGTGCTCTAGTTTTCACTGTTTTAGTATAACTATATTGTCACTTTTTGTCAATCTAAACGTAACACTTTACGAAAACTTCACCGATTATTTTGAGAAACTGTATCACATGTTACTGTAACCAATCGTGATCCGGTTTTGCCTCATCTTGAATACGTTCCGCTAACACGCCCATAGCCCGGCTCAAAGACAGGGCAAACAGCGGCTCTACCGCCATATCGTTATCCGCCTGCAGGCGCTTGTCCGCCAGGGCTTTATTTACCGCTTCCCTGATCAGGAACAGGAACTCGTCAGAGTAAATACTCATCTTATAATCCAGGAAATGCTCTGTCTGAGTGTTCAGGTCCTTAATAAAATTCTTAAAGACCGGCATCTTGGTATCTACTGTCAAACGGTGTTTCAAATTCTTGCGGGTCAGGATGCCGTCCGTATTCCGCATATCGTCGTCTAAAAAAGCTTCGCCGGCTACCGCGCTCTGGCTGACGCCTGTGTGACCCAGTTCTTCCAATAGCTTCTCAATGTTCGCCGTCTCGTCGTACAAAAGTCCGTACGCTACTTCCTCTTTGGGCTGACGTGACTTATTAATGGTAATAACCTTAAAGTCCAGGTCGTTCATCAGGGTAGCAAATTCCTTGTCACCTAAATTGCAACGAATACCGTCCCGGAAAACCCGAGCCAGGATCTTGTACTCGGAACAGCTTTCTTTATACACGCCATCCGTAGCCAGATCCAACAGCTTAGAACCATTACCGCCGATATACACGGCGTGGAACCGGGTCAGATGGTTAAATGTACCTTCCTTATATTGTTGACCAAAGACCATGCCCGCGTAATACAAAAGACCGCTCATGGCAAAAAGGATAGCTTCCCGGATACGCTTTAAGCCCAGAGCGTTCTTGCAACCATTCGCCCAGGCAGCGCAGATTTCCTTCTCCCGTTCTTTTAAGAGGGCATCCAGCTTAATGCCGAAAGCATTACGAGCGTCGTAGTTGCCAGTGTTCTGCTTGTTTTCCGCCAATTCTACCAGCTCGTCTACTTCTTTGTTAAAATCGTTGCCCAGCCCCAGGCGCTTAAATAACTTAATATTAGCCTTGGTAAAGAGCACATCCCTAAAAATCTGCCGCCCGGCCAGTCTTAAGCTGGCCTGCCAGGTGATATCCGGCCGGTCCCCGTACCAGAATGCCAAATCCGTACTGCCACCGCCTATATCCATACAAACGATACCGTTAGAACGGTCAGCACCGTAATCCCGGTCATAGTACGCAGCCACGGCCACGCTTTCCGGTACGATGAAAGTCTCATCCATATGACAATGCACGCACAGCTCCGGTTTCGCTTCGCTGCCCGTATTTAATTCCAGGTTGGTCATTACCTGCTGCCTGATTCGGTCGTAGCTTAGTTTTTCATTGACCGTGAAAGATTTGGGGTAAGAAAAACGCCAGTCAATATCCGTAGCACCATTAGATGCCAGTTCTGCCAGACACTGTGTACAAATCTGCTCCAGGAAACCTTCCGTCAGTTCCCGATGATCCAAATCCCACTTTAAATCAGTGGTAACATTGGTCAGGTTGGATAGTGCATCAAACCTATCCACAAAATAAATGTTGCCCTTCTGGAACATCCGTTCCACCGTACCCGGCATATCATTGTAACTGTGGAAAGCGCTCATGATCCAGGCACAACCTACTTCTGCATCATCCGGCAGGAAAAATTCCCGCAGACACCCCCTGTTACCGTGAAAAGCAAAGAACTGCCGCATCTTATTGTGCAACACCATCGGCCCGGGAGCCGTAGCTTCCATGGCATAACAAATCGTGGTATTCGTGGTACCAAAATCCACGCTCACCGCACAATTTCTCTTATTTGTCACATTAATTAACTCCGGTGCTACCGGCACCAGAAGTCCGTAAGCTTTGCTATCGTCGCAACTCCCCGCTACAAAGACCTGGGGATAGCTGCTGCCGCAATGAATTTCCTTGCGTCCCTGACCCGCCGTTTCCACCCGGCGCAACGTTTGCGGCAAGTCCCAGTTGCTCTGGGGCCGTACATAGATATCGGCTGCTCCGTTATCATCATAATAAGTATAATAACGGCTCCAGCGTTTTAAACCTGTCAGAGCAAAAAACGGCCACACGGCTAAAACCGGTGTGGATTTAGCCACTACCACCTGTTCTTCCTTATAGACTTTATCGATATAGAGAGGCGCCAACCGCTCATCGCTGCCGGGAAGCACCAGACGCACCAGGATGTTTTCTTTGTCACCTTCACCTTGCGCCAAAAGCTGTACCCTGGTAGTCAGCTCCTTCGGGACAATATAAGCCAGCAACTGCTCGCTTACCGGATAAAAATAACTATACTGTTTTCCCTTCCAGGTCAGCGTCTGACTAGCTTCTGCATTAACCAGCGCCGGTCCGTCCTTGGTCACCGGTACCAGACATAATTGTTCTGTAAAAAAATTCTTCTGGAAACGTACATCCTTGGTCAGGATGGTAGGGGCCACCAGACCACAGGTTCTCTCGTATAAAACCCTGGCCAGAGGCGGTACAAACTGCACCGGATAGGCTCCGGCAAAAACGCTGTCCAGATAATAATACAAGGGCGCAATCAGCACCAACCAAATCTGCGCCGGCAGCCCCCATTCATAAGTGCGGGGCAACACCAAAAATCCCAGAAGCACAGCGCCCACAATGGTCACGGCTCCCAGTCCATAATACAAAGGCCGCATCTGTCGGCCGCTGTTAGCATCATAAAACAGGCCCTTGCCAAACCAGACGGCGGCACAAACCAAACCCAGGAGCAAGCTTAAGCCACCGCACAGATAAAACCTCTGCAACCACTTCTCGATGGTCACACCGTCTGCCGGTACCACCCTGCCCCCCAAGATAATGAAACCCAACGCGAAGGTCAGCAGAGCCAGGAGCACGATAAACAGCAGCCGTCTGCCTGCCGTTTTCACATAATATTCTCCAAACACACCCATTACCCCCCGTGGTTAATATTTAAAATAAATCCAACTGCCCGCAAAGGACGGTTCCAGGGAAACATACGCTACCTCAGCCAAACTATTAGTAAATTTATCCAGGTTAAACGTAGTATTACCCGGGAAATTACTCTCATTCCAACTGTCCATGCCACTCACATCCATGTTCCAGCTCTTAAAGACCTGCTGAATCTGGCGGTAGTTAGCCAGACTGGGACGCAAAGCCACATGCACCCGGTAAATACCACGTTGGGGCAACTTGGTTGGATCCAGCTGCAAGGCAACCCGGCATTCCAGGTTCTTTTCCTTGCTGGCAGTAGTCAAAACTTCCGTCTTTTTAAATCCCTTAGCCGCCGTATTCACAAACTTACCGTTCTGCCAGGCTTCCAACTTATCTAATACAAATTCCGGTTTTTCGACCTTCATGGCGTAAGGCAAGGTTACGTTAAAGTCTAAGAGCAATAGGCCAGGATTGTCTTTCAAAATATATTGCAGATAACCGGACTGCTCACCCAGTAAAGAACTGGTAGCGGCATAGGTACGCTGTCCCGCCGGCAAATCTGCCTTAGCAGCGGTAAGCCTGCCTTCTGTTCCCAGCTTATCTCCATACACCAGTAATTTTCTGGGCACAGTATTCGGTAAAATTTTCTCAAAAGCCTGAACCAGATGCAATACATCCTGCTCCGGACCCAGGATTAAAAAGTAAAACGGTTTGTAGCTTTTGGGGTCAGCACTGCTTTGATATTGGAACTGCAAACCCGCGTTACCAATATCGTAGACAGTCCCGTTAAAGCGGCTGCTCATGCCCAAAAGCGCCACCATGTTGCCATCACCCAAAAACTTGGAGTTCATGGCTGTGATGATGGACTGCATGTCCTGGTCCGTCTGGAACAAATCAGTGACCACGATATTCACCTGATCCGGTTTCAAACCAGCTACCACGCTTTGCAACTTGTTATCCGTATCCCGATAAAAGCCTGGCGTAGCTGCCTGCAAGAACTCTTCCCGAGATAACGGTTGCGTCATGTTCCCGAAACGGTAAAACTGGACATTACTTTCTTTCCAGGCCACATTCAACGCCTGCTCAATGGATTTTAAGGCCACGGCATATTCGCTGTCTGTGGGGAAATTAGCATAGCCCAACATGGAGAGAGTGCTGTCCATATATACAGCCACTTCGCCCTTTTTTGACACAGGTGCCGCTCCCTGTTCTGGTAAAGCCACCTGCGCAGTCTCAGAACCGCAACCGGCCAAAGCCAACAGGCACAACAGCATTGTCAGTAGCTTCCACATCTTCCCCATGAGCGCATCACTCCTCAAATAGTAAAAACAGTCAGGATTTTGTCCCTGACTGTTTAGGATTACTTAGAAAACATCTCAGAGAACTTCTTCTTCCGCTCCAGCAGTTCCTCCTGAGTAGCCTGTTCTTTACGACGCAAGTTGAACATATCATCACCCTTGTCGTCCACCATACCCTTGACGGCATCAGCAAAACCATTATCACCCGTGGCTACCTGTTGCACCTTGGCCTCAAACTTGTCATACACATCCTTAATGGCATCCAGAGGCATCTCAATACCGGCTGCAATCACATACAGCTCGTTACCAAACTTAGTAGCATCCTGCACATGAGTAAACAGCTCGTACGGCGTACCATACTTCTTAATCAGCTCTTCAAAGCTGTAATCTACCATCTCTTTAAAATTATCTGCTACACTAACCACAGCACCCAAACGTTTGCAGGTAGGAGTAGTCTTTAAGGACTTGCTGTTGTTCAGCATATCCTCCATCAACTGATTCATCTGTTCCGTGGTCGCCGGTTCCGGTTTCAGAACCATATGTTCCACCTGCATGAAACCAGGCGTGGTCACCAGTTTCAGCAAATCAGTCTTATCAATATTCTGCGCACTTTCATGCATCTCGTGACCACTGATGATGCGCAGGCGCTGTACAAATTCCTCGTTGGCCAGGCGTTCTGCCTTTAACTTATTCTTGCCCAAGAGCGGTAAGAACTTCTTATTGCTGATAACCTGCACCGCAATCTCCGGATCAATATCCTTAAAGAATTCCAGGGTGTTCTTCAGGCCGCGGCTGTCTTCCTCAAAACCGGTGAAGACAAAGCCCAGCACGCTCTTGGAACTTACGTTGAGCAGATATTTATACAGCACGGAACTAGCGCCGCTGCCGGTGCCGCCCTCAGAAGAATTTACCAGACAAACCAGATCGGCGTCGCTGACAAAATCATCCACCACATTATCAGCGCTGTCCAGATACTCAATAGCAATTTCCCGGGCAATGCTGCGTTCCTTACCGGTACCTGCTACCTTATCGGACAGGACGGTGCCGTACTTTTTATACTCCTGGGGAATATCACCCAGGTTACTATTGATAAGTAAAAGTTCATCCTCAGCCACCACGCCTTTTTCGAAAGCGGCGATGGCAGCCTTATTGCCGGCAGCCCCGATACCGATTAATTTAATCTTAAGCATTCTTGCATCCCCCTGTTCACTTATTTTTATGGTCATATGCATAACAAAAATTAAAAAAACGCATTAAATTCCATACTTTTAGTAATTGTAACATATTTGATGGAAAATGACAATAATTATTATGATGTAGCACAAATTAAGAAATTTATATATCTCTTGATATAAGCATGTTTAACCGTGCCGTTCCAAGAATATGTATTATTTATTTCTCAATATCCAGATATCATAACTGCGTAATACCGGGTAAATTATGTATATTTTTGCAAATTCACTTTTGCTGTCGGTTCAAAATTTATAAAATCAATAACTGCGCTGCCATAACAACTTCACAAACTTATCTTTCACATCATTGCCATCCTGATAACCAGCATCCCGCAAAGACGCCCAGCCTAACATAGCCGTCAGGCGATCGCTGGCATTCAATTTATGGCCGTAGTTCAGCCATAGCTGCCACATTTTTGGATTCAGGGAACCTAGCTCACCTAATTTCAGATATTCCGCATTCATCCCTAGCGTGTCCCGGGCACTTAAGTAATGATTAATCCCGGCATAGGCTTTGGTCGCACCGCGCCCCATCGCGTCACCCATAATGTCATGATGATAGGTCCAGCCACTTTGATAGGTACCGTGCACATACCAATCGTTATTGGTATGGGCGCCTTCCAAACGCAAATCCCAGCTGCCGTCTTTGGTTAACTGCGGAAAATACAAACCGCCCCGGTACGCCACATCACTGGGCAGATAGCCTGCCTGGTCCTCACCGTACAGCTCGCCGTACACTTGCAATCCCGGAAAACGGTATTTAATATCCAGGCCGGCCTGATCATTCCATTTGTCGTTGTAGTCCGCATTTTTGCCCCGCACCCAGTCCCAGGTGTCGCTAAAGGTAAAAGCATTACCGTCACCACCCAGCAGGGACAGGCGTGCAAGGCCGATACTTAGATTATCGTAAATATAATCGCTGCGCACGCCTACCAGATAGGGGTGGTTAAAATCGTGAACACCGTTATCCGCACGTTCACCGTCCAGCTGACCCACGAACGCCGTCCAGCGGGTGGTACCTAAAAAGTGCAGGAACCCGTTATCCGGTTTCCGCGCCTCGCTGGAAATTTTCAGCATGGTTAAAGGACGGCCATTGTTACTGAAGCTGAGTTTTCCTGTATAACCCTGCCCCCAATCCAGCGCCTGCTTGCCTGCTTCAATCTTAAAGATACCCACTCGGGAAGCCAGATAGGCTTCGTCTAAAGCGCCGCTTAAATGGTTATCCTCGTCCCAACCGTAACGGGGCGATATGGACACGGCCACTTCCCGGCCCAGATTGCCGGAAGCGTAACCGCTCACGGTAAAATTAGTATTTTGACCGTAATGCCGGCCGTTATTATTAGTGCTAAACGGCTGCCAGCCTGAGTAAACAGGCCCGCTGTAAGGATAGCTGTTCTGGCTGAACTTACCATACGCCAGCTCCGCCGCCACGCTGTGCACCTTAACACCTCGCATGCCCTGATCCTTACGTCCTTCAGCATACGCGAACCAGGCATCCAGCTCCGGTTTAAATTCCCGTTCCAGTTCCGTCAACATGGTTTCGATATAAGCAGGTGTAGGCTTCGTAGCCGCTTTTTCCCTGGCCTCGATAATCCAGCGGGCAAAATCCACCCGGGCATAAGGCCTGGTGCCATAAAGCATCGACTTGAGATATCCCATGCCATCCAACTTATCCAGATAGTCATAGTAAATGCTACCCACTGGTACGTTGGTAGACATAGGCAGCTTAGTGTTAGGATACTCATCACGCTGAAAAGACACCTGCTGTGCAGGAGCTTCCTTAAGCACGGCAGCCTTAGCCGTGTCAGTTTCAGACGCGGCGGCAAAAGCGGTGACAGAAGTAAGACTACCAAGGACGGCCAGGGTTAGGAACAAGGCTATGGAGTTACGCATGGTTGCACCTGATTTCTTAAAATTTAACTGTATATTTTATTATATCACAAATTACTCGATACAGGGTATTTTTTACTTCCCGGCTATTTATTGCAAGCCCAGCTTTAGCGCCGCTAGTCCCAGATATTCTTTTAACGCGGCGCTCGCATCTGCCAGACAATCGCCGCGCGGGGCCATGCTCAGTAAACTAAAAGAGCGCGCTGCTCCGGCCTGATAGTCGCAGGGATAAGGCGTCACCGTAAGTCCGGCCCGCTTAAAAAAAGCTGCCGCCCGGGGCAGATGCACAGCGCTGGTCACCAGGATAGGCTGTTTCCAGCCGTGCTGGAGGCACAGCTTCTTGGTGTATTGGGCATTCTCAGCTGTATTGCGGCTACCAGCATCCACGACAATCTGA
>JAKVKY010000023.1 GCA_022484685.1 Acidaminococcaceae bacterium
TGGCGATAGCTAAGGGGTTCCACCTGTTCCCATTCCGAACACAGTAGTTAAGCCCTTATACGTCGAAAGTACTTGGCTGGAAGCGGCCTGGGAGGATAGAGCGTTGCCGGTTAAATAACCTGCATCTGATGATGCAGGTTATTTTTTATGGGCAAAAAGAATTTTTAGAAATAAATTTTTAAAAAATAGTGTAATTTTGTATAGTTGTGCTATAATTAGGGCTGAGGTGAAGAATAATGAAAAAGTATTTGTTAGTTTTACTGGCTGTAGTCATGATGATCCCCAGCATGGTTTCCGCGGCAGAACATAAGGTAGTTCCTACGTTCAAGCTGCAGAAGACCACGCAAACCATGGAAGGCATCAAGATGTCTTTCCCCCAGGTTGTCGAGTACAAGGATGCCAAGGTTATGCATACCGTTAACGCCGAGATGGCCAAGATGTTAGTGCAGACCGCGGACTTTTTGCACAAAAATAATCCGGGTGCCACCGGCAAGGTTGATTACAAGGTTACCTTGAATCATTCCACCCTGCTGAGCGTTTTGTTTAATGGTAACTTTAACATTAAGGATACCAACGGCAAGACGGAAAAGCTGAACATTAAGAATGGTATGACCTTTAACAACCAGGGCGTAAGAGTTATGCCGAAGGATATTTCCGCCATCAACAAGATTTCCAACAAACCGGATATGTTCGGAGCTGATTATCTGAACGCCAAGGTAAAGGCTGCGGCTGCTGCCGGCAAGCTGACTTTGAAACCTGGTTTCAAGTCTGTGGATGCCCGGGCAGTTGATTTCTACATGGACGACACCACCAATATTTTCGCTATCTTTGCACCGGGCGCTGTTTCCCCGATGGAAAAAGGTTCCGTGGTTGTAGCTCTGTAATTACCTGCTGATTTTAAGACCTGACTTCCTGCGAGGTCAGGTCTTTTAATTTTTCCTAAACTTAACTTTTCAAAGCCGCGCCGTTACTGTATAATAAGAGCAGCGATGAAAAATACAGGCCGAGCTTCAGCCCGGCTTGTTAATTGAGGAAAGCTAAATTTGCTCCTGATTCCGCAACTTTATCAGAGGGAGGCCAACCATGGAAGTTACAGAAGTTGTACGTTTACGCCGCGCGGTACTTACCCATTTGGCTAAACACACCTGGCAGGGCGACCTGCCGGAACATGTTAAAGATATCTTATATACGCTGGTACGGGATGATACGCCCCGTATCCGCTGCTGCGTGCATAAGGAACGTGCGGTCCTGCGCAACCGGATCCAGATGGCGTTAGGCCAGGAACTGGGACGCCCCCTGCATGAGGCGGTGGAGCGGGCACTGACGGAACCGGTCAATAATACTTTACCTATCATGGATGTGCTACCGGATGCCTGCGACTCCTGCCCCATTGAAAAATATTATGTGACGGATGTGTGCCGGCATTGCATCTCCCATAAATGTATGGATAATTGTCCGAAGAAAGCTATCTCGGTACAACAGGACCGGGCTTTTATCAACAGGGAACTGTGCATAGAATGTGGACGCTGCAGTAAGTCCTGTCCGTACGGCGCCATTATTGAGATTACCCGCCCCTGCGTACGGGCCTGCGCCCTGGAAGCAATTACTCCCGGGCCGGATCGCCGCAGCCGGATTGATTACAGTAAATGCGTACAGTGCGGCAACTGCCGCGGCGCCTGTCCTTTTGGCGCCCTGGATGAGCGCAGCATGATCGTGCAGCTGCTGACCGCCTTAAAGCACGGCGAGGAAATTGTGGCCATGCTGGCGCCTTCTTTTGTGGGCCAGTTCGGCATGCAGGTACAGCCGGGCCAGATTATCGCCGCTTTAAAGAAACTGGGTTTTGCTGACGTGATGGAAGTTGCGGTGGGCGCTGACCTGACCGCTACCAGGGAAGCCGCGGAATTTAAAGAAAAAGTGCCGCAGAAAATAAAATTTATGACCAGTTCCTGCTGTCCGGCCTTCGTACATTTGGTTAAGAAACATTTTTTTGCCAACGAAGAAAATATTTCCCGCACCGCTTCGCCGATGATTTCTTGTGCCCGGTTGGTGAAAAAAAGACTGGGTTACGCCAAAACTTGTTTCATCGGACCCTGCATCGCCAAAAAAGCGGAGGCCAGAGAGTATGCGGACGATGTGGATTATGTCTTGACGTTTGAAGAATTGCAATGTCTGTTTGACGGCGTGGGAATTAAGCCGGCTGAATTAACCGTGGCACCGTATGTCACAGCTGCTACCACCGGCGGCATCGGTTTCCCGTTAACCAAAGGTGTGCAGACGGCAATGTTAGCGGTTTTACAGGATCAGGGCGTGGACATGCCGCCCGTGCAGACGGCGTACGCCGCCGGCCTGGAACGCTGCAAAGACGAGCTGGAAAAAATTGTGGCCGGGCAGGACGAGGTGCAGTATTTTGAAGGCATGGCCTGCTGCAACGGCTGCGTGGATGGACCCGGTGCTTTAACGCAGCAGGGATTGACCCGGGTGCTGGTGACCAAGTTTGCCGCCGCCGCGCCTGTTAAACATTCAGAACAAAATAAGCTGGTACAGGAACATGAGGCCAGCCTGGATTTGGAAGTTTAAAAAGATTAAAGGAGATGGACTTATGTCAACGTACAGTATGTGTTTACCCTGTTATACGGTAGGCGAGGAAGCTTATCAGGCAATTCCCGAATTCTGCCACAGCTTTGGCAGCAAGGCGGTAGTTATCGGTGGCAAGACGGCCATGAGCAAAGCCAAAGAGGCACTCTTAGCCGGCGTTAAAGGTTCTCAGATTAAAATTACAGATTTTATCTGGTTTGGCGGCGACGCTACGTACACCAATATTAATAAATTGAAGGCCGATGCCCGGGTGCAGGCGGCGGATATGTTATTTGCCGTCGGCGGCGGCCGGGCCTGTGATACCGTGAAGACCCTGGCAGCCCTCATGGACAAGCCGCTGTTCACTTTCCCGACCCTGGCTTCCAACTGCGCTTCCAGTACGGCTATCTGCGTCCTGTATAATGATGACGCGACCTTCCGGGAATATTTTTACCGCAAGGGTCCGGCGCTGCATACTTTTATTAATACCCGCATCATCGCTGAGTCTCCGGCCAATTTATTCTGGGCCGGTATCGGCGACGCGCTTTCTAAAGAGTACGAGGTAGAATTTGCCACCCGGGATCAGGATTTGTTCCATACCCCGCTCTTAGGTGCTACCCTGGCGCATGCCTGTGCCAAGCCGCTCTTAACTTACGGCGAGCAGGCCCTGGCAGATTGCAAGGCGCATAAAGTTTCTTTTGCCCTGGAGCAGGTAGCCCTGGATATTATTATCAGTACCGGTCTGGTCAGCAACTTTACCAGCGGCGGGGATAAATATTATTACAACAGCAACCTGGCGCACTGCGTTTACTGCGGCGCTACCCTGGTGCCGGCCTGCGGCGAGCATCATCTGCACGGCGAAGTGGTAGCCTTTGGCATCTTGTGTTTGCTGGTTTGCGATGGCAACACGGAATTGCTGGAGCAGGTGGCCAAGTTTAACCTGCGTTTAGGTTTGCCGGTAACGCTGGCAGAAATTGATCTTAAGACCAGCGACGTGAAAGTGATCGCGGATAAGGCGGTCAGCCTGGCAGACTGGAAAGCCGTCTACCGTCCTGTAACCAAGGAAGAATTCAGCAGCGCCATCCTGGAAGCCGACAGATACGGACGCCAGTTAAAAAATCGCCGTCCGGACACGGGTTTGGGTTGTTAAACATCTGTTCAGAAACGGTGGCGGCGTGGACAAATGTACGAGAGAAAAAATCTGGCGTACAATTTAATTTGCGGGGCCCAAAAATATTTTCTGATAATTACCAGGGGCGAAATGCCGCACCAGAGCGGCATGGAATTTTAAAAATGAAATTGTCAAGGGTCTACAAAAATTTTAATTGGCGGTGTTTACAAAATTAAAGCTTGACAAAACCTGGTTTACACAACCTTTATGCAGTAACCTGCCTATTCCGCCCCGGTTGACTCAACGGATTGTGGTGGGGATAAAAAATAGTTTATGCACAGGGTTTATCCACAGGCTGTGGATAAACCCTGCTTTTTTAGCTCTACCGAGGGACAAAAAAGCCTAAAAACGATTTTTTGGACCTTTTAGAGGGTTCCAAAGGAGTTTTTCTGTGGATAACCCTGTGCATTTTGTTGATAAATGCTCTCAAGGGTCAACCATATTTTGTACTACACGCAGGGCGGACAAAAAGAAAAACTTGTCTTTTGAAAATAGTGAACGTTTGTTGGTTATTTTTAGCCGGAACAGCTTGCATTTCCCTGCTAGTTTAGAGATAATATAGAAGACAGCAGGTGCGAAAAAAAATTTATGGAGGCAGCAAAGATGATCGATAGGGAAGAAACGATAAAAGTCCTGACCACGAAAGGCAAGGTGGTACAGGCATCTGTCAGCGCGGTGGAAGGCGGTTTTGGCGGGCTGGCGGAGATTAATGGGGAGTGGCGTTTCCTGGCCTTGACCGCTAAAGGCGGCGTTTTTAGCAAGAACGGGAAGGATGCCGTGGTGGAAGACCGGGAAGGGGAAGAGCTGGTAGAGCTGCCCCTGAATTCCAATAATGCCGCCCTGGTGAGAAGATATATGAAAATGGCGACGCCGACGGCTTGTGGCGTTAAGGGCCTGAGCGTAGGTTTCACGGATTACCTGGGACTGGTGACGCCGGTATTGCCGCAACTGTTTGCCCAGCGCCATCTGAAACCGGTGCTGGTGGAAACTTCCACCGCCGTGAGCAAGGCGACGGGGACCACCCTGTTGACCAGCATTGATGCCGCTACCTGGAGCGCGGTGAAAGCCGGACTCAAGAACGGTTATGGCGCTACGATCAACGGTATCTATGACGAGATGGAATTTTTGACAGCGTTACTGTATATGTACAGCTGCCTGGGTTTTGACGGCGCCCATTGGGCCGCACCGGAAATTGCCAAACTGCCGGTAGCGGAAGTAGAGAAAAAATATCAGGCTTTGCCGGAGGAATTCCGCAAAGCACTGGAAGCTTCTTATTTGAATGCGGAGTTTAAAGTCGGCAACACCCTGATTAAATTTGCCGGCAAGGAAGAGCTGGAACGGATAGTACTGGTTTATGCCGGTACGATCATGCACACCCAGACCGCTTATGATACTTATTTCCGGAACACGCCCTGGCCTCTGGACCTGGAAGTGGATTTGTCCCGGGCCGGGTTGCCCTTGACGCCGGCGGCGCATTATCTGATTATCAACGAGCTGGAAAGAAACGGCGTCAAACCTACCAGTATCTGTATCGATGCCAAGCTGGACCCGGCTGCGGTTACGACGGACCTGAGTAAGCACGCCGCCATTGCCGCTACTTTCGGCTACCGGCTCAGCATCAACAACGCGGACCTGTATGTACCGGAACTGAGCAAGGTTGCCAAGGTAACCGGCGGCAAGGTACATTTTAAATTGAACAATGTTTTGTGGCTGGCGGTGCTGGCTACCCTGGCGGCAAAAGCGCCGGATGTATTGGCCCAGGCAGCAGCTCAGGCCGGCTTACCGGTTCCCACGGCTGCGAATCTGGAACCGGGCGCTAAACTGGCGCAGCAGTATGCGGCAGCCTACGCTGCCATCCTGGGTGCGGAGAAAGACCATAAGGCGGTGGCTATACCTGAGGCGGTACGGAAAAACCTAGACGTCTATGAACAGAAGGTCACGGCCCTGGTCGGCCACTATCTGAACCAGCTGTAAGTCTGGCTTCGGCGTAACGTCAAGCGGTAGTGGTAAGAATTTATCACCGGGAGCAAAACTTACAATTTTTTCATTTTCTGCTTGACAAGTGTAACCTAAGATGCCATAATAAGTTTTAACAAGAAGAAATGTGATGATTGGGAAGAAAGACAGGAAGCAAGCTTACAGAGAGCCGCCGGTTGGTGCAAGGCAGCAGCAAGCGCTTGTTGAGTAAATCACCCATGAACTCGTCAGCGAAAGCTTAAGTGAGTAGCATGATGCGTGTCAGGCGCGTTAAGTCTGAGCCGGTTGATGGACCGGCGTCAGAGTAAAAAATTAGGGTGGTACCGCGTATTTGTAACCATACGCCCCTACGAGTAAAGTCGTGGGGGCGTTTTTATATGCCCCCGTCCATCGAATGTTAGGTAAAGGAGGGACCGGGCAGAGCGAAAAATCGGCCGCAAACGGCGGCCACACAACGAGCTTCGTACAAAAAGATTAGAAGCCGCAAAATAAGGGAAAAGCATAAACGGGCCGGACATTGTTCCGGCTCGTTTTAGTTTTGCCGGCGAAGGATATTTGTGATACAATATCCTAATATCCTTGTGGCAGCGCCCAACAAAAGTCGAGCGGCCGCAGGATTTTTAAACAAGCTTTGTGAGGCTGAAATGAAAAAAATTAATCCGTACGTCTATCTTTTCGCCATGGGACATTTTGCGGCGGACTGGGCCCAGGGAGCCTGGCCGGCGCTGCTGCCCTATTTCATCTCGGTCTGCCATTTAAACTACCAGGAGGCAGGTTCCTTAATTTTTGCCAACATGCTCCTGGCTTCCATCACCCAGCCGTTCTTTGGTTATTATTCGGATAAGATTTCCAAGCCCTGGTTCGTACCCGCCGGTCCTATCCTGTGCGGTTTATCCCTGGCCGTGATTCCTTTTACTACCAACTACTGGATCATCTTTGTGTGCAGTATGCTCTGCGGTCTGGGTTCGGCAGTGTTCCACCCCGAAGCGGCGCTGATGGTGAATAAGATTTCCGGCAATTTAAAGGGCCAGGCCCTGGGAACTTTTTCCGTGGGCGGCAATACCGGCTTTGCCATCGGGCCTCTGGTCGTAGGTTTATTTGCCTATAAATATGATATTCACGGTCTGTTGCTTTTCGGCATCGTCAACCTGATCCTGGCGGCGCTGATGTATGTTAAGATGGGCGCCATTTTAGGACAGGCCAAAGATGTGGCGGCAGCCGAAGTTAAAAATAGTATCTTTGGGGAAAGAAAGAATGACTGGGGCGCCTTCAGCAAGTTATCCGTCATCATTTTTGCCCGTTCCCTGGGCTTTACGATTTGTAATTCTTTCATTCCTATCTACTGGATCAACGTGCTGGGCACTTCACCGGCGACGGGCAGTATGGCGCTGACCATCTTGTTTGCCCTGGGCGCCGTGATTACTTTTTTAGGCGGCGTGCTGGCCGACCGGTTCGGGTTCATCAAAATTTTGCGGTCCGCCCTGATTGTCATGGTACCGGCCATGTTCTTTTTAACGCACAGCACCGACGTGACTACGGCTACGCTGCTGCTGCTTCCGGCGGCTTATGCCCTGTTTGGTTGCTACAGCCCTATCGTGGTTTTGGGCCAGACTTATCTGGGGAAGAACGTAGGTTTTGCCAGCGGCGTGACCATGGGACTGGGTACTACCATCGGCGGCATCATGGCGCCGCTTGTAGGACGGGCGGCCGATTACTGGGGCATCGCCACGGCCCTGCAGATTTTGTGGATCGCGGCTTTGGCGGCGGCTATCTTCTCGTTCCTGCTCCCGCGGCCGAAAGAATTGGAATAATAATAGTGTTAATAAAAGTAAAGACCGGCTTGCACATAATTGTGCAGCCGGCCTTTTTTGGAGGGGTTAGTCGTTGTCTTTGCCCGTGGCTTTTAAGAAGAGCATGATGGGTATCGTGGCCCAGCCTAATAAGACTGCCCAGATAACCTGAGAAACAATAAAATTTCCGGTATCGCCGTACAGGATGGCTTCCTGATTGAGAAGATGATAGCGGCAATAATTATTTGCTTTGTAGCCTAAATAAATGTAAGCAATCAAAAAGATCATAGCCATAAGAACATCATCCTCCCTTAGTAATTTTTAATAACCTGGATCTTAGGATTACGTTGGACCAGGTACGCTTGCAGTTCTGTACATTGATCTTTAATTTCGTTAGGCACGGACAGGGTGCCGCTGCCAAAATTGATCGTCATAAAATAATCATGAAACTCAGCAATCCCGAGAATAATCATGAGCAGGCCGATAACGCCGGCCCAGAGAATACCGCCTTCAATGGCGGAGATAATGACGATGATACCAAAAATGATGTTGAAGATCATTTTCCAGGAAAGCTTTTTGGTAGGCAGGATACTAACGACATCACTAACTTTAAAACTAAAATCCTGCTTACCGTTTTTAATTAAAAAGGTACGGTTATATTTATGGACAGTAGCGGTATCTCCCTGGATGATGATATCGGTATAGGTAGTTTTATAAGGTCCCAACATGCCAAAGAGCAGATGCTTGGTTAACTGGAAATTGAATTCTTGTGGTTCTCCGGCAGCAGCGCCGGGATTAGTTGTAACGTTTACGGCAGCAGCAACAGGGGCTGCAGATAAGTCTGTCGGCGTTGCTGGCGTGGCTACGGTTGCACTAGCCTGTGCCGTCCCGCATTTAGGACAAAATTTAGCGCCGTCTTCCAATTTATTACCGCATTTTTGACAAAACATAATGTTACCACCTTTCGTTTTTTTTAGCAGACTGCCGCACGATTACCGTTTGGTCAGCAGCTTTTCTACTTTTACGTCCAGGCCGTAAGCGATGGTCAGGATCATGGTCAGGGAAACACTTTTATGATAATTACCACATTCAATCTTGCTCAGATAGCTGGAACTCATGCAGATTTTTTCTGCCAGTTGGGTTTGGGTAAGTCCGCGTAAGTGTCTATAGTAGGCGATGTTTAAACCCAGGAGTTTATAATCGTCATCAAAACTGGGCGCCATATTTTTGCTCCTTAATGTTTCTCTACACATTATCTCAAATTCTGTGCCGGGCCGTTTTCGTAAATAAAGATAAATTTGGCTCTGCTAGAGAGAGTGCCGGGTCTGAAACTGTAAATTAAGTATAAGCAAAAAAGGACCAGCGGTGTTTGTCTGCCAGGCGAATTATAAAAAAATAGCGGCAGCCGGTGGGGCTGTCGCAAAAAAGCAAAAAAAATCCACCTCCGTTGTTGGTAAGAACAGAGGTGGTTACCAGTTGACGCCTTTGCCCTGATTTTTTTGCGCCCAGAAGATTAAATAGAAATTTTCCGGAGCGGTACCTAAATCATCGGCCGCCACAAAAATGAGGAAATTAGCTACAGGGTTTACCAACGCCAATTGATGGAAAGTTATGGTAGTAGTGATGCTGACGCCGGGCGCCATCTGCTCGGCCAGGGGCAGGTTGGTTAATTTGTCATTACGGTCCAGGCCGGTGGAGCTGCGGGCTGTCAGTCTGTCTTTGTAAAAGACCAGCATCGGGTGCTTCAGGGTGTACGCCGATTTATTGGTGACCGTAAAAGTTACGGTAAAGTCACGGGGCGCCGGCAGGATGATGGCATTATCATAATCGGCAAGTCTTAAAGGCAGGGTCCGGCCGGTATTGGGATTGGTATAACTGATGGCCAGGTCGCCTTTCCTGATAGGGATATAGTGTACTTGCGGGCGTGGCGCCGCAGTTGCGGCGCCGGCAGTTGCGGGCGTGGTTTCTTTAACCGGCGGGTTGCCGGTTTTATCCGGGGGTAAGGCCTCCTGATCTTTGCCAACGTCGGCCGCCGCAGTTTTTTTCTCTTTAACGGTCGTAGTTTTACCGGCGGTCTGGGACGGCGTGGAGGAATTTGTTAGCGCCGGAGCTGCACTGCTGGCCGGGAACAGGTTAAAGGGCTGGCGGGAGTAGTGGAACCACCAACCGCCGGCCGCCAGGAGCAGAACGGCTGCTGCCGGCAGAACGTAGTGCAGCACGCGGTAGCGCCAGGTACTATGTTTTAAAGCCCTGGCCATACCGGCGGCGTCGGGATAACGCTTAGCGGCATCAATCTGGGTGGCTTTCCGGATGATGGGTGTCAGACGTCCGTGATAAGCCGGCCCTAAAAGTACGGCCATGGTCTTACCCAGGGCGAACAGATCGCTGCGGGCGTCGGTCTGGGCAAAACCGTATTGTTCCGGCGGCGCAAAACCTTTGGTACCCAAAAGTCGGGTATCGCTGGCGGCATCTTCGTGCAGGGTACGGGCGGCATCAAAATCAATAAGCTTGACGCGTCCGTCCGGCTGCTGGATAATATTGGAAGGCTTGATGTCCCGGTGCAAAATTTTGTGGGCGTGCAAAAAAGTTAAAGCCTGGCAAACCTGCAGGGCGATGTCCTGGACCTGTTGTTCCGGCAGCGGACCTGCCGCCGCCAGACTGGCTAAATTTTTGCCATTGATGTATTCTTCCAGGACGGTGGTGACGCCGTTTTCCTCCTGCACAAAATAAATATGAGGCAGGGCAGGATGCTGCAGCGTCTGCAGCTGCTGGTACGGCAGCCCGGTGCGCCGGCTTTCCTTCAGCACATAAAAAGTCTTATCCGCGTCAGTGACGATAGCGACGCGGGCGGTGTCCGTCTGCTTTAGGGTGCGGACCGGTGTGAAGTTGGTGTGCAGATATGTTTCAGCTGCGGTGGCCATGTTTCCGGCAGGCGCTTCAGGTAAGCGCCGCCTTCCTCCTTGTCAGGATGCAGAATTTGTTTATAATTAAAGTATAACACAAGGGAGAGTCAAAGGCGATGTCAAAATCTACGGAAGAATTGTTTCACGAACTGACGGCGGCCGGAAACCTGGGAGATTACCTGCAGAAAAATGCGCAGGAGCTGCAGGTGCCGGATCTGGGTTTGTATCTGCGGACGCTGCTGGCCGAAAAACATTGCAAAAGGGCGGAGGTTATCCGGGCGGCCAACCTGGAAATGAGTTACGGCTACCGTTTATTTGATGGCAGCAAGACCCGTCCGGGGCGGGACAGGGTGGTGGCTCTGGCCGTCGGGTTTAAGCTCACGCCGGACGAAGCGGACCATTTGTTAAAATACGCCGGCCTGCGGGAACTTTATCCCCGGGACCGCCGGGACAGCATCCTGCGTTTTGGCCTGGAAAAGGGTTACGACCTGGATACTATTAACGAGACTCTGACCGCGTACCAATGCCCGGAACTGGAACTGGTCCGGGACCGGTAAACTTGACAAACAGGCCGTACAATGATAATATAATTAAGCTTGTATATAGAAATATATACTCTTTCTGCTCCGGTAGCGCCGGGGCCAAATGACCAGAGAAGGAGGTGATTTCGTGAAAACATACGAAGTCATGTACATCGTAAAACCGATGGAGGATGAAGCTACTGAAGCTATTATTACCAAGTTCCAGGACGTCATCACCAAAAACGGCGGCACTATTGAAAAGACCGACCGTTGGGGCAAAAAGCACCTGGCTTATGAAATCCAGGATTTGTCCGAAGGTTATTATGTACTCGTAAACTTCAAAGCTGAACCTGCAGCTGAGAAAGAACTTGACCGTATCATGAAGATTACTGATGAAGTATTGCGCCATATGATTATTTTGAAAGCGGAATAATTTGAGGAGGATACTTATCAATGAACAAAGCAATGGTTTTAGGCCGGTTAACCCGTGATCCCGAGGTTCGTTATACCTCAACTGGTAAGATAGTCTGCTCTTTCACCCTGGCGGTGGACAGACCTTTTACCAATGCCGAAGGCCAAAGAGAAGCAGACTTTTTACCCATCGTTGTGTGGGGTAAAGCTGCCGAAATGTGCGGGAATAGTTTATCAAAGGGCCACAGAATCCTTGTGGAAGGCCGTATTCAGGTACGGAACTACGAAAGCAAGGAAGGCCAGAAACGCTACGTGACGGAAATTATCGCCAGCAGCGTGGAATTTATCGAGCGTAAATCTGAAAGCGCCAACAGGGGCATCAAGCCGCCTGACGGAGTTAACAATTATAACAATAATGCTAACAGTGCTCCCAGTACGGGCAGTGCTCCTGCCACGGGCAGCAGCGCTCCCAAGAAGGGCATGGATACTTTCGGGGCCAGCGTTCCTTTTGATGAAGAAGTTCCTTTCTAAATAATAGGAGGATTAAGCAAGATGATTAGACGTGAAAGAGGCGGCAGAAGGCCCAGGAGAAAAGTTTGTGCTTTCTGTGTAGACAAGGCTGCTGATATTGATTATAAGGACGTAGCTAAGCTGCACAAGTACATCACCGAGCGCGGTAAGATTGTTCCGCGTCGTATCTCCGGCTGCTGTGCTAAACATCAGCGTATGCTGACCACGGCTATTAAGCGTGCACGTAATGTTGCATTGCTGCCGTTCAGTGCTGACTGATAAACATAAAATCTCCATCCTGACGGGTGGAGATTTTTTATGCCTGTTTTACCTAAGTTTTACCAAAACCGCAGCCGAAACTGAGCGGAAATTTTACAAAGGCCTCCTATAATACGAACCAGGACGTAATTAAAGGAGGAAAAGAAATGATAAAAGCAATCAACAACAAGATGCAAGGTAACTGGCGCCGTACCTGCGCCGTACAAGGTTTGGCAGGTTTAGCTCTGGTAGCAGTCTTACTGGGAACCTGTCCGGTTGTAAGCCAGGCCGCACCGTCAGCCGCGACTGTAAGTACCAGGCCGGCGGTAACCCAACAGGTTAATGAGGAACTGGGCGCCAACTGGACCAGCGATGCCCGGCAGACGCTGAATGACTTTTTACGTTTGTACGGCAAGGGTTCCCAGGCTTATCAGCAAAACAATAAACCCTACGCCGTATTTGATTTTGATAACACCACCAGCATCCTGGACGTGGAAGAACAGTTAGAAATCTGGCAACTGGAACATCTGGCCTTTGCTATTAAGCCGGAACAGATGGAACAGGTTTTGTTGACGGGCATCCCCGCGGACAAGTTAAACCTGACCTACGGTGCGGCTGACGGCGACGGCAGACCCGTACAGATCCGGGCGGCCATTAAAGATGCGGTCCGGGATTACGCTGCTTTATATAAAAAAGGGTATGTGAGCACGAGCGGCAAAGTTTTAAGCGCCGCCGTGCAAAAAGAAGCGGACTACCAGGATTTTGTGGCCAAGATGCGCTGGCTTTACGATGCTATCGGCGAGACCATGGATGCTTCCGTATCTTACCCCTGGGTTACCTACTGGTTTACCGGCATGAAGCCTCAGGAAGTTTATAAGTTGGCCTGTACCTGTGATAAATATTACGGCGATAAGGGTCAGGGCCAGACCTGGAATAAGAGAAAATTTACCAGCCCGGACCAGGGCGCTGCCGGCAGCGTCACCGTGTCCTTTAAACAGGGCATCACGGTAACCTCGGATGTGAAAGATTTGTACCGGGCACTGGATAAACACGGCGTGGATACCTGGATTGATTCCGCTTCACCCTTAGACGTGGTCCGTGCCGCCGTAACTACTTTTAAGATTCCCGGAGTGGACGGGATCGTAGGTATGACTAATAAGCTGGATAAGAACGGCCGTTATGTGAACGCTTACGATTACGACCTGCATGCCCAGACTCAGGGCGTGGGTAAGTCGGAGACTTTGGTCAAGGTGGTATTACCCAAATACAGGGGTCAGGGACCTTCCTTCTGCGCCATGGATTCCCAGGGTGATTTTAACTTCTGCACCGAGTTTAAGGATACTAAGGCCGTGCTGATCATGAACCGGACCCGCAAGGATGACGCCGCTCTCTGCGCCGGCATCGCCGCTTACCAGCAGGAGAAAAATATTTCTCTGGCCCAGGCTAACCTGGCCGGCGATACCAGATTCATCCTGCAGGGACGCAACGAGAATACCGGTAAGCTGTGGCCTAAGACGGAAACCTGGCAGGTAGGCAAAAAAGCTGCTGCTAATTTGTCGCCGAAGGCCCTAAAGGCTAAAACAGAATTAGAAAATGGTAAGAGTATTGCCCAGGTACTGCAAGCCGATACAAAATTAAAAGATTATCAGGGTTACAAAACCCGCTGAGGAAAAAGCTAAGCGCAGGCGAGAAGTAAAAACACAAAACACAATTTTATACGGCCAACAAAAAAGGAATCCCGCAAATTTGTTGCGGGATTCCTTGGCGTTTTACCATGTAATTTTGTCGGGGCCAGCCGCTCAATCTTTTTAGTAATTGTCGTTCAGATACAGTTCCGGATCTTCGGTGGGCACGGTCCGGGGTGCGCCGTAGATATTGGCGGCGTAGTCGCCGCTGATGACCAGCAGGTTAAAAAGATAAATAAGATTCAGCACCGGCACGAACAGTAACAGGAGGTAGACACCGGCTAAACCCAGGTCATGATTGCGGCGGATTAATAAAGAGAGGGAGAGGACGAAGATAACCAGGGTCAACAGACCCAGCAGTAAATTAGCCGCCTGGCCCAGGACGGGAAGATCTAGAAGCTTGCCCAGCACCGCCGCCGGTTTAAAGAGACACAGGTTAAGGATAATGGGGGCCAGATAGAGGGAGGCGCTGCCGAAAAAGAATTCCCGGCAGCTGAGTCGTCCGTTCGTGGACAAAAAGAAACCGGGAAAATATTTTTGCGCTGCCGCTTCCACGGTGGCGTACCCGTTATAGAAAAATTCACCGTCGGGGCCGCTGTAATCAGTTTCTGCCGGCAGCGTATCTTCACCGTGGGCATTAGCACCTACCGTACCCCGGCGCAGGATCATGGTAAAACTGAGGAAGGCGGAGACGAACGGGACGATGCTCCACAAAAGATGCCAGCCGGACAAGCCCATATCGTGCAGCCGGCGCGTGCCTAAGGAAAGAGAAAAGAAGATGCTGAAGAGGGAAAGAATGAAGACGGTTATGCCGGCTAAAATGCCGAAACCGGCCAAAGCTTCCCGGGCGCTCTGGGGTGGTTTGGCCCCGAAAGTAAAGAGGAATATCAGCCCCAGGACGGCTAAGATGCAGATGAGGCAGAACAGGAAGAACAGGTAGCATAAATTATAGGCGGCATAATCCTGCCGGCTGAGACGTCCCTTAAAAGAAATTAAATTCTTACCAAAAATTTGAGTCAGGTACCTAAAGAAATTGCCGCACATGGTGCTGATCGTCATAGCAGAACTCTTTTCCGGCAGGCGGGTAGAAGCACCCGTTGGCCTGCCTCACCTTGAACTGAAATTTATGCCAGGTTTCTTACTTGTTGCCGGAGGGGTAAGATAGCGGCCGGAGCCACGGACAGTTCGTCGATGCCCAGCTCTAAAAACTGCTGCGTCAGGGCCGGGTCCGCGCCCAGTTCGCCGCAGATGCCGATCCAGATGCCGGCGGCGTGCGCATTTTTGGCCGCCAGGGCGATCAGTTTTAGAAGCGCCGGATGGTGCGGTTTAAAAAATTGCCCGAGATGAGGATTCTGGCGGTCCAGGGCCAAAGTATACTGGGTCAGGTCGTTGGTGCCCACGCTGAAAAAGTCTACGTGGCGGGCCAGCTCGTCGCTGATGAGGGCCGCTGCCGGCGTTTCAATCATGATGCCCAGCGGTATATTTTTAGCAAAAGGAATTTGGGCCGCGCTTAGTTCTGCCTGGACTGCGTGCAGAATCTTTTTAGCAGCTTCCACTTCCTCAACGGAGGTAATCATGGGGAGCATGAGGAGCGCCTTACCGAAAGCGCTGGCCCTTAAGATGGCCCGCAGCTGAGTTTTAAAAATTTCCGGCCGGGTCAGGCAGATGCGGATGGCCCGCAGACCCAGGGCCGGATTAGCTTCGTGCTCCAGGTTAAAATATGCGCACTGCTTGTCGGCACCGATATCCAGGGTACGAATCACGACTTCCCGGCCCTGCATGCCGGTCAGCACTTTTTTATAAGCCTGGAACTGTTCTTCCTCCGTGGGGAAAGTTTCCTTATCTAAATATAAAAATTCGCTGCGAAACAGGCCGATACCGCCGGCGTCGTTAGCCAGGGCCACCGCTGCCTCTTCCGGGCGGCCGATGTTGGCGTAAATTTTTACGGTACGGCCGCTGTGGGTTACATTAGGTTTACCTTTCAGGTCCGCCAATAATTTTTGCTGTTTTTGTTCCTGCTGCTGCTTAGCCAGCAGTTTTTGCCGGGTGGCAGCGTCCGGGTCCACATAAATTTTGCCGGCGGCACCGTCCAGGATAAGCTGCTGCCCATCCCGGAGCTGGTCCAGGCAGGCGCCCACAGCCACCACGGCAGGAATACCCATGGTCCGGGCTAAGATAGCGGTGTGAGAATTAGGAGAGCCGGCTTCGGTGAGAAAACCTAATAATTTACTTTTATCCAGGGCCACGGTGGCGCTGGGAGTCAGGTCGTGGGCCGCCAGCAGTACCGGTTCTGTTAAAGCGGGTGCGTCTGTGGCGCCGCTTAAGCAGGCGATAACCCGGCGGGAAATGTCTTGAACGTCAGCGCTGCGCGCCTGCATGTAGGCGTCGTCCATGGCGGCAAAGAGCGCGGCAAATTTAGCGGCGGTCTGGTCCACGGCGGCCTCGGCGTTAAGGTGTTCCTGAGCGATTAAATTTTTCACGTTCTCCACGTAATCGGGATCGTCCAGCATTAACTGGTGTACGTCAAAAAGAGCGGCTGTTTTTTCGCCGCTTTCCGCCAGCGCTTTTTTGCCCAGCGCCGCCAGTTCTGTCTGAGCCTGGCGCCGGGCTTCTGTAAACCGTTTTTGTTCGGCGGCGGGATCCGTTACCGTATGAGGTACGGTTACAGCCGCACGGGGCCGGTAAATTTTTACGGGGCCGGCTGCCACGCCGTCCCAGACACCTTTTCCCTGCAAGATCAGCATAGCTGCCTCCGTTATAAGTTAGCTTTCAGGTTCGCGCTCAGCGCTGCGATCGCTGCCGCTTCATCTTCACCTTCCGCGGTGACGGTGACGGCGGCGCCGCTCTTGACCCCCAGGGTCATCACGGCGAAAATGCGTTTTAAGTCAGCGCTTTTGGCGCCGGCCTTTAAAGTCAGCTTGCTTTTAAATTTGGTTGCTTCTTTAACTAACACTCCGGCGGGACGGGCATGAATACCTTCCGGATCCTTGATGGTATAGGTAAATTCCTGCATGATAAACCTCCCTAACTACAACTTCTTATCCATATTATAACTGGAAACAAAAACTAAAGCAAAAACTACAATTTTATGATAAAATAAGAGATAATAGTTATTAAAATTAAGCACGGAAAATTTGCGGGGTTCATACCGCCGGGATGATATGTTAAAGGAGGCCGCCATGGAGATTGAGATGATTCTTGCTAATTTGCGCAAAAACCGTTTTGAGGCCAGCTACTTTGCCACCGGGGCTGAGGCTGCGGCGTACCTGAACCAAAAGATTGACGGCAAGGTGGTAGGGCTGGGCGATTCCCAGACGCTGCTTTCCTTAGGGCTGTATGAATCCCTGGGAAAACATAACCAGGTCCACGACGTGGCCCACAGTCCCCTGAATGCCGGTAAAACTTTCGCCGATTACGCAAAGGGCACGCTGCTCACGGATATTTTTCTGTGCAGCTGCAATGCCATCGCCGCTACCGGTGAGATTGTGAACATGGATGGCACCGGCAACCGGATTGCTGCTTCCCTTTTTGGCCACGAAAAAGTTTATTACGTGGCGGGTGTCAACAAGGTTTGTCCCGATTTGAATAAAGCTATCTGGCGGGTGCGGAACGTGGCGGCGCCCCAGAACGCCAAACGCAAACATAAAAAGACGCCCTGCGCCGTGCACGGCGATAAATGTTACAACTGCATGAGTCCGGAACGGATCTGCAACGGACTTTTGATAGAATTTAAAAAGATGAGCAACATGGATATGGAAGTCGTGCTCATCGGAGAAGAGTTGGGATTATGACGACACGAGATGCTAAGAATTTACAACTGGATCTGGACAGTATCCCGGGAGGTATCAGGGTCTTTAAAAAGCTGCCGGACGGGAAGATTGTCTGCATCCTGGCCAATGAATATTTTACCGGGATGCTGGGAGCCAAGAAAGAAGAACTAATCGGCGAAGATTTTGCCCAGGTAGAACAGCGGGTCCATCCGGCAGATCGGGAACGGCACCGCCAGGAAACCATCGCCCAGCTGGATGCCAGAAGGAAAACCGGTGGTGATTATCGTTTTTGGCAAGTTAAGCAGCGCCGCTATATCTGGCTGCACCTGGAAGCGCGGCTGATAAAAAATGCTGACGGCGGGGAACTGGCTTATTTCTGTTACTCGGACGTAGGGGCCTTAAAAGAAGAAGAACAGCGCTATGAACAGGCCATCACCGATTTCCTGGTGGTGAACCCTACTTTTCTGTGCGCCTTCCATCTTAATTTAACCAAAGATAAATCCAGCGGCGGTCATGGTATTTCCGTTTCCAGTATCAAAGCTTTGCAGTCGGATACTGCCAGCGGCTTATTCCAAAATATCGCGGTGCTGATTAAAAATGTCGAGGAGCGCCGGAACTTTTTAGAGACTTGTAACTGTGAGAACCTGATCGCTATCTATCAGCAGGGCCGGACTAAATTTTCTTATGATTATTTCCGCACCGAAGATAACAGCGAAGCCGGACACTGGGTTACCACCTATGTGAAAATGTTCAAGAATCCTACTACCGGCGATATTGAAGCCACGGTTTCTACGGTGGATACGGATGCCCGCATCAAGGAGCAAAAGACGGTGGCACGTCTGGTGGATGAAGACCATGACTGCATCGGCCTCATCGACACCCATGACTGGTACGTACAATTTACCCATATTCGTTCCGACCTGGCTTATAAGCACTGGGCTGAAAGCCATAATTATGATGAAGACGCGACGGCTGCAGCGCGGATGATCGTGTCGGAAAAAGGCAGGCAGGAATTTTTGCGCCAAAATAAAAAAGATTATATCCTGGAAGTCCTGAAACGGAAACCGGCGTTAGAAGTTCCTTATCTGATTAATTCTTCCGATGGCACCGTCCGGAAAAAAGTTTTAAAATATCGTTACCTGGATGAGACGAAGAACACGATTTTATTTACGGTCAGCGATGTGACCGCAGCCTTTAAACAGGAGCAGGTCAACGCTCAGCGGCTGGAAGTAGCTTTGATGGCGGCTAAACAGGCCAGCAGCGCCAAGAGCAATTTTCTCTCCCGCATGAGCCACGAGATTCGTACGCCTATGAACGCCATCATCGGCATGGATACCATTGCCGCGCAGTCCATCGGCAACGACGAACAAGTTTCGGATTGTATCAGCAAGATTGGTTTGTCCGCCCGCTATCTGCTCAGTCTCATCAACGACATCCTGGACATGAGCCGGATTGAAAGCGGCAAGATGTTGCTGAAGAATGAAAAATTCCTGTTCAGTGATTTTATCACCGGCATCAATACCATGATTTATAATCAGACTCAGCGTAAGGGTTTGGATTATGAATGTCTGGTATCGCCCCAGCTGGATGAATATTATCTGGGCGATGCCATGAAACTGCAGCAGGTTCTGATTAACGTACTGGGCAACGCCGTTAAGTTTACGGATAAGGGGAAGATTTCCCTGGAAGTCCATCCTGTGTCCCAGAAGGGCAAGCTGACCCGGGTACGCTTTATCGTCAATGATACGGGCCGGGGCATCAAGGAAGAATTTTTAACTAAGATTTTTGAACCTTTCGAGCAGGGGGATAACACGACGACCACGCCGTTCGGCGGCACGGGCCTGGGTCTGGCTATCAGCAAGAACTTGGTGGATATGATGGGCGGCACCATCAAGGTACGCAGCATCGTCGGCGTGGGCAGTGAATTTACGGTAGAAGTACCGCTGACGCTGGATGAAGAAAGCGTACCGCTCCGTCACGCCAAAGATGTCAATTTTGCCAAGTTGCATGCCCTGGTAGTGGACGATGATATTATCATCTGCGAACAGGCCAGCAGTATCTTAAAAGATATCGGCATGAGCGGCGAATGGGTGACCAGCGGCCGGGAAGCCGTGGAAAAAGTTACGGCTAAATGCGGCCAGGCTTTCTACTACGATTTCATCCTTATCGACTGGAAGATGCCGGACATGGATGGCATCGAGACCACGCGGCAGATACGCAAGATCGTGGGACCGGAGGTGACGATCATCATCATCTCGGCCTATGACTGGGAAGCTATCGAAAGCGATGCCCGGGCGGCGGGAGCTAATCTCCTGATCAGCAAGCCGCTCTTTAAGGCCACGCTGATATCGGCCTTTAAGAAAGCCAAAGGTCTGGAAGCTGCGGAAAAAGTCAGCAAGGTAGAATTTGATTTTACCGGCAAGCGGGTACTGGTGGCAGAGGATAACGCTATTAACGCCGAGATTGCCAAGAAACTTTTGGAGAACCGGCACTTTGCCGTGGAAGTGGCGCCTAACGGCCTCAAGGCCATGGAAATGTTCGTCAAGAATCCGGTGCATTATTACGACATCATCCTCATGGATGTGCGCATGCCGGTTATGGACGGATTGCAGGCGACCTCCAATATCCGGCACTGGGACAAGGAAGACGCCAGGACGATTCCCATCGTGGCCATGACGGCCAATGCTTTTGACGAGGATGTGGAAAAGAGCCGGGCGGCAGGCATGAACGCCCACCTGTCCAAACCCATCGAACCGGAACTGATGTACCGCACCTTGTACCGGGAAATTTACGAAGACGATAAATAAGTTAAAGCCAATCATTTTTGGGGATTAACCATGAACGAACAAGCCCTTAAAACTGCCCTGGCGGCCCAGCTTAGTTTTTGGCCCCGCCTGACAGAACAGGAACAGCAATTTTTGTGCGCCCATACGGCGCTGGTGCATTACGCCCGGGGACAAATATTGCATGACGGCGGCGCCGCGTGTACCGGCGTCCTGCTGGTACAAAAAGGCCAGCTCCGGACCTATATCTTGTCCGATGAAGGCCGGGAGATTACCCTGTACCGGCTGGGAGCCGGAGAAATTTGTATCTTGTCTGCTTCCTGCGTGCTGGACGCTATCACCTTTGACGTGGTCATTGCGGCAGAAGCAGATACGGAAGTGCTGCTGCTGAACCAGGCGGCGTTTAAAAAATTGACCGAGGAAAATATTTACGCCCGCTGCTTTGGCTATGAGCTGTCCACCACCCGTTTTTCGGAAGTGATGTGGACCCTGCAGCAGATTTTATTCTGGGGCGTGGATCAACGCCTGGCCCTGTTTTTGTGGCAGGAAAAACAAAAGCTGCAGCAGGATACGCTGCAGCTGACGCAGGAACAAATTGCCCGGGATATCGGCAGTGCCCGGGAAGTAGTTTCCCGCATGCTGAAATATTTTGCCCGGGAAGGCATCGTAAAATTATCCCGGGGCGGCATTCAGATTTTGGATAATAAAAAATTACAGGCGCTGCTGCCGAAAAGTTAAGCAGCAGCCCTGGCCTTAGCTTTAAGCTGGCAGATGGTTTGCGTCATGGTGCCCATGGGGCAGAAGGCGCACCAGGAACGGGGACGGTATAGCAGCATGACGATGAGACCTACCAGGGTGGAAGTCAGCATGACGCTGTAAAATCCAAAGGCAAACTGGGCCGCCCAATCGGAAACAGGAATAGTATAGGCCCACTCCCAGGGCAGATGCAGGCTCCAGAGTAAAGTCACGACCTGCTGTAAGTCACGGGCGCCGGCAAAAACTAAATAGGTCACGTGCAGCATGTTCAGGAACATGAACATGAAAAAAGTTAAAAAGCTATAACGGAACCAGCGGCTGTGCAGCCACGCCGGCATGATCCGGTTGCGGGAAAAGCCTAACTGTTTGCCTAGCAGGTAAAAAAGCTGGCCCCGGCCGCAATATTGACGGCAGTAACTTTTGCTGCCCCACACCGAGGCGATGAAGAGCGGGATAAAAAAGCACAGCAGTCCCACCCAGGCGAAGAGAATATTCACAAAACCCATGAGCAGATAAAAAGCCGACCAGATCCATAAATAGTTATACCAATGTTTTTTCATCAACAGCACCTACCTTTGTTGAGGGTAAGTTTAGCAAAAAAAATTATACTTGTCTGTGACCAAGTCACAAAATAAATCAGGCTCCGGAAAAATTTCCGGAGCCTGATTTTTTTAATTGTGAAACAAATTTCCTTCCGCGTCGTCATAATGGTAAAAGCTGTAACGGTTGCGGCCGGAATTTTTGGCCAGGTACAAAGCTTTGTCCGCCTCATGGTAGAAGTCATCAAAAGTTTTTTGCCCATGGTAAGGAGCGATGCCGATGCTGCAAGTGAGGCGCTTGCTATCCGGCAGTTCGATATCCCGCAGGTTTTCAATCAGGGCCTTGACGATTCTTTCCAGCCGGGCCAGATTACATTGTCCGGCCAGGTAGAACCCAAACTCATCGCCGCCCATACGGCCGATGACGTCGTGGGAACGGGTGGACAGCCGTAAATTTTCGGCTACCTGGATCAGAATCTGGTCGCCGACGGGATGGCCGTATGTATCGTTGACTTCTTTAAAGTTATCCACGTCCAGCATGATGAAAGTACCTTTGCTCTGCAAGCCGTCAGTTTGCAACAGCTCATTAACTTGTTTCTCCAAAGCATCCTTGTTCAGGATGCCGGTGAGGGAATCGAGATGGGAATTCTGGATAGCAATCTCCGTGTTGTTATAAAAATAGAAGATGACCACCGTGATTAAGAAACAGGCGGCAATCATACCGGCGATAAACTGCAGGTACCAGCCGTTGATGGCGCTGAGCATCATGGGGGTAAGCTTAAAATTACCCGTGCCCAGGACCATCAGGACCCGGCCGGTAAAATGTCGGGCAAAACCTGTGGCGATAAAACAGGTCAGGACCATGAACATTAAGATGCCGATACTGCGTTTGTTCCTGAATAAGTACTGCACGTTGAAAAAAGCCTGGGACAAGTTAGCGCCGATGTTATAACGGCGGTTCAAATAATAGGAGCCTAAAATTACCACACAGCTGAGAATATAAAAGAAGTAATGCCTGGGCGTGAGCATATCCACAAAGGTAGTAATACTGGTTAGACCCAGGCGCGGGAAAAAGATACCCATGGCCGTGAGCACGAAAAAGGAATGCAGGATGCAGGCTAGGAAAGTGCCTAAAATAAGCGCCAGCCACAAAGGCCGCAGCTTTTTAACCTGCTCAAAGATATAACCGGCACAGTAACCGAACAGGCCCCGCATGCCGATACCCATCACCAGCGTACCCAGTAAGTTGCCGCTGGTAAAAACACTAAAAGTAATATCGCCGGGCGTAAACGAAGCGTTAGACGCTTTGATCACGGTCAAAAGACCAAAATAAAGTCCCATCAAGGTACTGGTCTTACGGTCAAAAAACAAAGCGGCCAGCAGTACGGGAATATGCAGGGTGGTAGTAGAAATATTGCCCACGTTGATAAGTCCGTACACAGAAAAAGCCAGGACGGTTTCAATCGCTGCCAGGATGAAAAAATAAAATAGCTGCAGGCGGCGGGGTAAACCGGTACCGGGCTGGTCCAGAGGAGTCAGCCTGTGTGCCGGAAGCGGCGTGGCGGCTGGAGCCGGTGTAGTTTTAGATAGGTGTTGCCACATCTGGGAGTCGTCAGTTGTCATGTCTTAAACCTTTCCGTTGCGGAGATATTTGAGAAGCTCAAATTGGCTTCAACATTCATTAAAGCGGTACTTTTAAAAATGGGCGAAAACGAATTTGCCGGAAGGACTGAGGTTACCCTCCGTCCAACCGCCGTTAGGATTAGCGCCCGGGTTCAGGGCTGCTGAAGATTCGGCTTTGTCGCACAGCGACCAGTTGCACCAGCTTAAATTGCGGGCGGCTAAAAAGTTCAGCCACTGGCTGGCGCTGTCCAGAAAGACACCGCCATTGCCGTCGGCGGCACTGGTGCCCCATTCGCTGATAAAGATGGCGGCACCGCGATTCCTGGCGGCGTCAATCTTATCCTGCAGCCACTTGCCGTGGGTGCCGGCGTAAAAATGACAGGTGTACATGATGTTGCTAAAAGGCAGCGGGTCTTGAGCGGCGAGATCCACATCCTGACTCCAGGTGGTGCTGCCCACAAGTATCACAGCCTGGGGCGCGCTGGCCCGGATGGCGGGAATAACGGCCAGGGCGTAAGGTTTTACATCGCCGGACCAGGAAATGCTGCCGTTAGGTTCGTTACAAATTTCGTAGAGGACGCCGGGATTGCTGCCGTAGCGGCGGGCCGCTTCGCTAAAAAAGTTTACGGCTTCCTGCTGGTGCGTACGGGGATTATTGTCGTGCAGGATATGCCAGTCGATGATGACGTATAAATCCTGGGCCAGGGCGGCATCAGCCGCGCTGAATACTTTTTCCTTCAGGCCGGGATTACTCAGATAACCGTTTTCATCCGTGTACATGGCCAGGCGGATCACATTGGCGCCGCGCTTTTTTAAATCGGCGAACGCGCCGGAGTTAGCAAACTGGCCGAACCATTGCAGGCCGTGGGTGCTCATGCCGTGCAGCACCGCGGGCTGGTTGTTAGCGCCTACCAGATTCGTGCCGGCGACATGTAAGGCGCCAAAAGCCGGCGCGGCGGTAGCCTTGCCACAACCGCTCAAAAGTGTCAGCCCTGCCGTCAGCAGGGCCGCTAAAATTATCAGTTTAAAATTAATGTACCTGCGCATTGATGATACGCCTCCTGTGAATATTTTAATTGTAACACATTTAGCATATTTTAGCTTAGATTTTTGACTACTTTTGTTTGTGGCAATAAAAAACCTGTTCCTCAGGAACAGGTTTTATTTTTTACGTGGTGCCTCAGCGCAGAATCGAACTGCGGACACAAGGATTTTCAGTCCTTTGCTCTACCAACTGAGCTACCGAGGCAGATGCTGTAAGGAAAGGGACTCCCCAAAGGACTCCCATATGGATGTCCGTTTAGTATCACCATGGTATGCCAAATGGTATACCAAAATTATTTTGGGCAAAAAAAATGGTGGGCGCTAACGGGTTCGAACCGCTGACATTCTGCTTGTAGGGCAGACGCTCTCCCAGCTGAGCTAAGCGCCCACATGGTGATCCGCCGGAGGATCGAA
>JAKVKY010000024.1 GCA_022484685.1 Acidaminococcaceae bacterium
GTCTGCAGCATGGTATTGTCGTCTATTTTTATCAGATAGTCTAAAAAGAGTACCCGCAGGCGCAGGAACTGTTCTTTGAAGTCCTGAAATTTTTCTCTGAACTTGTCGTAATCCAAATCCAGAAGATAAGCTACGTAGGCTTCCAGACCCGGACAGCGTATTTTCGGGATGTAGAGGTATAAGGTTCTCTGGTACAAGTCCAAAAAATCCTTGGTGTTCAGGCTGTCCGGCAAACAGAGGTCATAGTGGCTCAGATCATACGCGTTCAGAAAATCCTGGGTCCGGCTGTCTTTTTTGATGGGATTGAGGCCGGTAAAATAGACAAAACAGAGTGCGGTGAACAGGTTACACCTTTCCTCATTGTTATTGATGGCAAGCTGTTCCGGTCTAAATTTCTCCCTAAATTGTTTGAGGCTGAAGTCTTTGAGGCTCAGGCTGATGCTCCACAGCAGTATCTGTCCCAGGTCGCTGTCCGGTTCAAATTTGAGTTTGTCTCGTTGCTGTTGCAGCAGTCTGTCAATGCTACGGTCCAGTTTTTGCTGTCGGCGCTGGTTGATCTGATCCAGTTCCTGCTGCCAGTCCTCATCTGCCTGTTGCACCAGGGTCTGCCAGTCCTTACCGGTCACACGGTAGAGTTTGCCGCTGGTGCTGGCAACGATCAGATCCTGTTCGGGGGTCTTATAACGAGGAGCCTCTCCGGGCTGCAGGTGGTCCAGGAGTAATTTCCATACATCCGCCTGCTCCGGTTCTACCTGGACCCCCAGCAGGGTATCGGTGGAGACGTCCAGCAGTTTGGCCATGTAGGTCAGGACCAGGTAACGTGGCTCCCGCTGGCCCTTTTCATAAGTGCTGTAAGTGTTGTAGGCAATGGTTTCCCTGTCATGACCATCCTCAATCAGCAGTTTGTTCAACGTATCTACAAAGCTCTTAGCGGTTTTAAAGGCGGGGTTGTGTACCCGCAGCGTTTTTAATTGTTCGGCAAAGTTCATGGTTTCCTCCTTACCGCTCTTTGAGGGCGGTATTTTTTTGCGGTGCCAAATTTTGTGAAGAGCTTATCACGAAACGTGAAAAAAGGCAAGTTTTTTCGTTAAAATTGCAGAATGGGACTGTTTAGTTTATCCTAAGCATGTCAGCAAAAAAATGTTAACAGTTGCCGCAAGGCAGAAAGGAAAACTTCTTATGAATATGATTCCCGAAATCATCGAACAAACCAGAAACGGGGAACAGGGCTACGGCCTCTTCACCCGTCTTTTAAAGGACCGCATCATTTTCGTCACCGGCGTTATTGAAAGCGACATGGCGGATGTGGTGGTGGCCCAGCTCCTGTACCTGGAGGCGCAGGACCCGGACCAGGATATCTGCATGTACATTAACAGCCCGGGAGGCAGCGTCACGGCGGGCATGGCGATTTACGATACCATGCAGTACATTAAACCGGCGGTGACCACCGTCTGCCTGGGCATGGCGGCCAGCATGGCGGCAATCCTGCTTTTGGCCGGAGCCAAGGGTAAGCGGTACGCCCTGCCCTACGCCCGGGTCATGATTCACCAGCCTCTGGGCGGGGTGGAAGGCCAGGCTACGGACATTGAGATTCACGCCCGGGAGATCCTGCGAGTGCGGGAGGACATGCTGACCATCATGGTTAAGCATACCGGCCAGGACCGGGAACGCCTGGCGGCAGATACCAACCGCGACCGCTTCCTGACCAGCGCCGAAGCCAAAGAGTACGGCATCATCGATGCGGTGCTGGACCGGCAGCCGGCCTAAGTTTAAACGCCAGGTACGAGGCGCCTTTGCCGTACCAGAATGGAGTGCCGGCCGCAAACAGATCTTGCGGTTCCGGTATCCAACCTTACATTTAGTGAAACGAAGGAGGTTTCCTATGGAAAAAACAGAGAACAAGCGTAAACATTTACGCCAGCGTTTAGAAGAACGCAAACATAGACGACAGGGAGCCATGCTCACCCCTGCGGAAATCCGGGAGCACCTGGATAAATATGTGATCGGCCAGGAGCAGGCCAAGATTACCTTGTCTGTAGCCGTGTACGAACACCTGCAGGCTCTGGCAGCCAGGGAGAAGGAGGACCTGGCTCCGGATTCTGTACGGCTGCCCAAGAACAACATCCTGCTCTTCGGGCCCACGGGCTGCGGTAAAACCCATCTGCTTAATCAGGTGGCCAAGGTGGCAGGAGTACCGTTTTTGGAGGTGAACGCGCCGGCGTACAGCCCCACCGGGTACAAGGGAACCAACATTTCCCACATCCTGGAGGAGCTGCTAGCCAAGACTCACGGCGATGCGCGGCAGGCGGAGCGGGCCATCATCTTTTTTGACGAACTGGATAAGAAGGCTTCCAAGCCCGGCATCCAGAGCTTTCCTGACGCAGCTTACTGCGCCGAGTTTCAGCATGACCTGCTGAAGATGGTGGAAGGCGCCACCTACGAAGTGGGAGATGAGCACCTGGACACCAGCGGTATCCTCTTTGTCATGGCCGGCGCTTTCGTAGGGCTGGACCAGGTGGTGCGGCGGCGCTTAGAGCGGGAGCAACCGGCTCCGGTTAAGCGTTTAGGATTTGCGGCGCCGGCGGTGACAGCGAAGGTAAATGCCAGGGTGAACGCCAAGGCAGATGCTCAGGAAGGCTGTCAGGCTAAACCTGCAGGCGCTCAAGCTAAAGCTGCGGACCTGCTGGCTCAGGTGACGCCGGAAGATTTTGTGGAGTACGGCATCATCACCGAGTTGACGGGACGCACTCCCGTGCTCTGCCGTATCTTGCAGCTCACCACCGAAGAGCTGGTCAGGATCATGACCGACGGCCGGGAATCCATCCTGCGTGCCTATGAGGGCCTGTTCAACGCCATGAACGTGGATCTGGTCTTTACCCCGGAGGCGCTGCGTGAAGTGGCGGAGCGTGCCCGGAAACGCAAGATGGGAGCGCGGGCCCTCAACGCCATCCTGGAACAGCTGCTGGCGCCCTTCATCTCCGACTACGAAGATGAAGACGGCCTGCGCCGCACCCTGACCATTACCGCCGCTTATGTGCGGGGACAGGGTAAAGCCCAGGTTGCTATCAACGCTACCCAGACGGTCAATGATCCTGAAAACGGGGTCTGAACGGATAGGCAGCAGGGAAAATAAAATCCGGAGCGGTACGCTTGCACGGCGTCTCGCTCCGGTGATCCCTGTGGCAACATTTGTCCATGAGGTGTGTTATACTGGATTTATCTAAAACAAGTTGGAAAGAGAAAGTTAGAAAGAAAAAGTTGAGAAGATAATTGTAAGGGAGGCAGATACTATGTTACTGGCAGAAGCATTGAAAGAAAGAGCAGACCTGCAGACTTTGGTGGCACGGCTCCATGAACGTTTGGACGCCAATGCCCGGGTCCAGGAGGGTGAAAAACCGACAGAGGATCCCCGGGAGCTTTTGACCAAGCTGGACGAGGCTCTGGCACGTCTGGAGTACCTGATGGTACACATCAACAAAACCAACGCGGTGAGCAAGGTGGGGGACGAGACTCTCATGGCTTTGCTGGCCAAGCGGGACTGCCTGAAACAAAAAATGGGCATCCTGCGCAGCTTTTTAAACGAAGCCAGCGATCTGACCAGCCGCATGTGCCGGGATGAGATCAAGGTGCTGCCGACGGTGGCCGTGGCGGAACAACAAAACCGCCTGGATAAACTGTCCCAGGATCTGCGTCTCCTGGAAGTGCGCATCCAGCAGAGCAACTGGAACACCGAACTGCTCTGAGACTTTGGTGTAGCGTTGACGGGTGAGTACCAACCCTCCGTTAGTGGGGTAAACTAACACCTAAAATGTATCCCGCGGGAACCGGGATTAAATTTTACTTTTAGTTCCAGCATTTTTACACGTGCATCTTCATCCTGTACTTTTACTACCGGGTACTAACGTTAAAGCGAGGGCGGGCAAGGGGTTAAGTCTCAGACACAGTCAGAGTGAGGGCGCTGTACCACATGGTGCAGCGTTCTTTTTTGTTATTCTTTTCTGTCGCTCTGACGGCGACCACGAGGTCAAGCTTTTTTGCTATAATTTAACCATAAACCATACCAATCTGTCAGACGTCTGTCTAACCTGTTTGGTATAATAACCTTATCAACAACGAACCAATGTGTTGTGTAGAACCGATCTGTATTATACAGACCGGTTTCTGTTTCTAGTGAGAGGAGCGATGCTTATGGTGACCTTGAAAGATTTTGCCAGCCAGCTGAAGCCGGAGGAGCGCATACCTGAGTACGAAAACGATCCGGATACCTTTTTTTACAAGGAACTGCTGCCCCTGGATGACGGCGGTCTGCAGGAAGTGCCGGTTCTGCTCAGCCTGATGGAGGACGGCGCAGATGTAATTCTTATCGCTTTTGGCCCCAACATCCGTGATTTCCCCAGGGCCAAGGTGCTGACGCTGCTGGACACGTACACCTTACGGACGCCTTTTTATAGTTTCTTTGTAAAAAATGAGATGGTTTTTATGAGCATGGTGCTTAACAACACGGCCCAGATGGCGGTAGATGATGTGAGAAGCAACCTGCAGCTGGGACTGAACATCCTGCTGGGAGAACTGTGGCCGGAGCTGTGCGCTCTGGTGGCTTCCGGCCAGGCGGCTAATTAGAAAGAGGTGCGCGATGGTTAACAAAAATCAATGGGGAACGTATTTACTGGCGCAGCAGAAAGTAATAGACGTGGACCGGGCGGATATGCTTCGTTATGAGGAAACCCTGCCTATGCTGAGTACGCCTAAGGTCACGGTGCTGGTCTGCTTTGAGAGAGAGCTGGTATACCTGATTATTACTTTTATGAGCTCAGCCGGGATGAGGGAGGACGAGCTTTTAGAACTGCTCAACCAGGAAAAGAACGACCACCTGCTCTATCCCGTCTTCCGCAACGATGAGGACTTGTGCCTGAAGCGCACACTGTATAATGATCCTAACATGGACTGCGAGGCGCTGATGACCATCATCGAACTTGGCCTGTCCCAGTTGTTGAACGGCAGCTACAATAAATTTAACGAACTCAAACACCGGGTAGTGTCGTAAACGGTACCAGGTAACAGGACAGCGTCCTAAGGGTAACTTGCTGACAGAATATTATCCTAACAGTTATCTGCGCAGAGCCAGTTTTGTCGCCCTGGCGGCGACCACGGGACGAAGTTTTTTTGGTATAATTGCGTTGCTGGTAAATTATAAAAATGGCAGTTTAAAAATTTATTTGAGGGGGAGTGATTTCATTGAAACGTATTATTTTTCTGATGCTGTTGCTACTGATGCTTTTTACTGGTTCGGCTCTGGCGCAGAAGTACGAGTATAAAAATGACAATGTCAATGCGGGCCATATCAAGAAAATTGTTTACCTATGTACCGTACCTCAAAGTAATGCCCAGTATGTTCATGATCCCTACGTTGTCCAAAAGGTGGACCAGCTGGTTCATAAAAAACTGGTAGAAAATGGTTTTGTTCCTGTGCCTTTTAGCAAGGTGATTGCCGATGCCAATCTGGCTAATAATGTTAATCTTTTAGAGTTGAATGCGAAGGAACCTAAGAAGGCTTCTGCAATCATGGCGGGTGCAATGGCTACTTACGATGGCATGCTGGTGCTGAATATCCTTGCTTACACTACAGGACAACAGTATGACCCTGGTTATTCCTATAATACTTATGAAACAACGACTAGTACGGTACATAATTCTCTGGGTATGCCTATCGCCACGATTAATACCCCTACTACGGTAACGAACACGATTCCACCGGCGATTATCAATAATGCTTCTGTGATGCTGGACGTAAAGCTGACCGATATCAAGAGCAACACGGTAGTTTTTGCTTACACGGAAGATCGGACTAAGGCGGCAGGCCGGGTATTTAACAAGAATGTGGACCCGCGTGGTATTGTGGGCCGGATGACCAACGTGTGCGTGGGTGACATGGCCGATAAGATTAAGGATGATGCTAAGAAGTTAGAGCTAAAACATCCGGGAACAAGATAAAAATTTCCGCCAAATGACGAACAAGGACAGCCGGGTTCGCACCCGCACTATCCTTGTTGTTCAGAAAAAGGCGTTGCACTTCAAAACTGGTGCAGCGCCTTTTTTGTGTTAAAATCGTATTAGCCTACTCTATCAAAAATACAGGTCCCGCCATCCTGAATGCAATAGAAACCGTTGCCGGGATAGTTGGTATATCCATTATGGACTACGCGACCGCATTTACGGCAGCGCCAGGTGCTGCCGTGGCTGGCCAGGGTGATAACTCCCGTGTCCGGGGTGGCGCTGATATGGATGGGCTCGGCTGCAGCTACGCCTGCAAAACCTAAAACAGCGATGACGCTCCATGCTAAGATAAATTTTTTCATGTTCCTGCCTCCTAAATTAATTTTTTAGTTCCCTTATGGAACCTGGTTTAATTACATTTTAGCAACCGGGCGTAATAAATGGTGCCTCGCGGGGACACAAAAGCAAAGACCGGCAGGATAAGGCGTCAAGCCCGTCTTTTCTGAAATTGTGAGCATTTGGTCATTTTATGTGCTATACTTAACTTAGTACACGAGTATCCTGGTATACTAGGTTTTGACAGCGCCAGCGGCATTATGCTAATGCATAGGTCAGCAACATGCCTAAGAATGAAGCCTATGTGCCGGGAGGTACTGTTCTGAATCTGAGGCTATGAATCCCAGTAAGCCGCATGGCGTTGCGATTACCATTAAATAAAATTGTAGGAGAGGTCCCTTATCATGCCTAAATATGGCACCATCTTTTTACATTACAAAGGCAATAAATATAAGTATCTTTACACCGCTACTCATTCTGAGACCAGGGAACGGCTGGTAGTTTATCAGGCGCTGTACGGTGAGTTTGGTATCTGGGTGCGCACGGAAAAGATGTTCTTTGAGAACATTACCGTGAACGGCAAAACTATGCCCCGCTTTAAAGAACTGGGCGAGGAAAAAAAGCCTGAGTAAGCGTAAAAATAAGAGCAAAAGTAAGAGTAAGAGTAAAAGTAAGATGATTAGGCATTTATGCAAAAACACAAAGGACGGTGGAGTCATCATGAAGTGCACCCCAAATGTTAGACAAAAAATAACATTTGGAGGTGCACTTTTTCTATGACAAAATTTAGTCATGAGCTTAGGGCAAAAGTAATAAAAGCAAGACTTGAAGGAAAAAGCTTAAGCATGCTTGTTAAAGAATTTGGTGTTGAGCAAACAACTGTATGTACATGGATAGATAGATATAGAGCTGGTGGAACGGCCCAGTTGTTACATGTTAATAGACGGTATACACCTGAATTTAAGAAAAAAGTAATTGAATATAGGTGGGAACATGGGTTATCATTTAAGCAAGTGGCAATCCAGTTTAATATTCCACAGAAAGGTACAATCTATGAATGGGAATGTAGGTACTTAACGAGAGGAATATCTGGGTTATTGCCTAAGAAGAGAGGCAGGCCGAGTAAAATGCCTAAGAAGCCAAAAAAGAAAGAGAATCTAACCAGACTAGAGCAGTTGGAAGCTGAGAATGCTCAGCTTCGCATGGAGAATGAATTCCTAAAAAAATTAGACGCCTTGGTTCAACAGCGGAAAAAGCAACCAAAAAAGAATTAGCCATAGTTGTTTTCGAGCTCAAGGCGAGATTTCCGCTCAAGGCTCTGCTAAAGTTTGCCAAACTGGCACGCAGCACATACTACGCCATCATCAAGTCATTGCATAGGGCAGACAAATACGCGGAGATCAGAGCCAGGATCCACCACATCTGTGAAAGCAATTTTGGCAGGTATGGTTACCGTCGTGTGACAGCCGAAATGCACAGGCAGAATATTTGCATCAATCACAAGGTGGTGATGCGCCTAATGGAGGAAGAAGGCCTCACCAGCAAGGTACGCATGAAAAAATACCGCTCCTACAGAGGCCAGGTTGGCAAGATCGCCCCCAACATTATCGACAGGGATTTTGCTGCTGACAAGCCCAACCAGAAATGGACTACAGATATAACAGAGTTCTCCCTTTTCGGGAAGAAACTCTATCTTTCTCCCATACTGGACATGTTCAACGGGGAGATCGTCAGCTACGACATTTCTACGGCACCGGCTTTGCCTCAGGTCATGAACATGCTGGAAAAGGCCTTTGCCAAGGTTAAGGAAACCAAAGGAATAATATTCCATTCCGACCAAGGGTGGCAGTACCAGCACACCTACTACCAAAAGACATTAAAAAATCACGGCATTATCCAAAGCATGTCCCGTAAGGGGAACTGTCTGGATAACTCCGTGATGGAAAACTTCTTTGGCCTTTTAAAGTCTGAGCTACTGTATTTGCAGGAATTCAAGTCTCTGGAGGACTTTGAAAAGAAGTTGCATGAATATATTTATTACTACAACAACAAGAGAATCAAGCTAAAACTAAAAGGAATGAGTCCGGTAGAATACCGAACTCATTCCAGTATAGCTGCTTAAAACTGTCCAACATTTTGGGTGCAGATCACCCTCAGGCAGCTCTTTTTTTTACCCTAACACTTTCACGTACACGGTGCGGTTCCTGCTGCCGTCGTACTCCAGAAAATAAATGCCCTGCCAGGTGCCCAGGACCAGGCGCCCGTCTTCCACCAAAATTGTTGCGGAAAAACCCATCAGAGAAGCTTTCAAGTGAGCGGCGGCGTTACCTTCCATATGCAGATAGCCGTCCTCCCAGGGCACAATTTTGTTAATCTCTTTCATAAAATCCGTCTGCACGTCCGGATCCGCGTTCTCGTTAATGGTCACGGCAGCGGTGGTGTGAGGAATAAAAACCACGCAGATGCCGCTGGCGATACCGGACTCCGCCACAATCTTGGCTACCTGGCGGGTAATGTTGAGCATCTGAGTGTGAGCCGTGGTCTGCACCTGGAACTCAAAAAGTTTGCTGGCTGTCATGTTTTCTCCCTCCATAAATGTTTTCCCAAACTCCACAGCGGCTGCAGATACAAATAGCAGGCCGCGGCGATACCTAAGGCCGGCGCTCCCACTGCGGTAAGCGGTACAGCGCTGGCGATGGACCAGGGGATGAGCGCCGCCGTCAGGACGGTGGTGTCTTCCAAAGTCAAAGCCAGCTCCTGCTTCTCCGAGATGGTATCCGCGCACAGCTGGTGCGTGAGCATGATGGCCAAAGTCTGGTTGCAGGCGACCATGCCGGTTAAAAACGAAATGAGCAGCGTGCTGCCAAAAGGCGTGCAGCTTGCCGCCAGGCCGGCGATTTTATTTTTTACGCCGTCCAGCAGTCCCGTCCCCGCAAAAATGCCTGAATACGATGACGACAAGCCTACGATGGCCACCGCCCTGAACATAGAAACGATGCCGCCGCCGTTGAGCATCTTGGCTAGTTCCGGCCCCGGCGCCCGGTACCCCTGCCACAAAATTTGCAGCAGCTCGCCGGCGCTGACGCCCTGCAGGATGAGACATAAAACGCAGGCGGTCACGATACTGGCCAGCATGGTTTTTTTCACGCTGACCTTAAAAATAGACAAGACGATAATCAGCAGCGCCGGCAAAAAAGTCAGCAGGTGCAGGTTAAAATTATCCTTAAACAAATTTAAAATCTGTAAATCCACGGCGCCGGCAGCACCGTAGCTCCCCAGCACGCCGTAAATGACGCAGGTGGCCGCAAACGGCACCGCGGCATTTTTCAGCATCAGCTTAATATTGGTAAAAATATCGGTCCCGGTCAAAGTGCAGGTTAAGAGCGCGCTGGTGGACATGGGCGAGCAGCGGTCGCCAAAAAAAGCGCCGCCCAGGATGGCCCCTCCCAGATAGACCGGGCTGATGCCCATCACGTTGCCGATGCTCATGGTGATAACGCCGATGGTGGCCGCCGTGCCGAAAGAAGTTCCCGTCAGCAGGGACAGCAGACAGTTGAGCAAAAAAGTAATGACCAGAAAGGCGCCGGGCTGGATCAAACCGCCGGCGGTGTAAATGATCAGGGGAATGGTCCCCGCCGCCCGCCATACCGCCGTGATCATGCCGATGAGGATAAAGACGATGAGAATATTTTTGACGGTGGCCACGCCGTCCCAGCTCATCTTGAGCAAGGCCGCCGCTGTAAACTTGCGCAGCAGGCCGTAGCCAAAAAAGATCAGGTACCCGGCGATGAGGGCGTATAAAATCGAGGCGCCTGTAAAAACACACACGCCTAACGCCAGCAAAAAGCACACAATCGCCGCCAGTTCCATCTTATCCCCTCAAACACAACTGCCCGACTTCTAGCCGGGCAGTTTCACTTGCACCCGCCGCACCTTTCTGCGGCCGGAAATTTTTGTACGCCCGTTATTTCGCTGCCGGGTCTGCCACAAAGGCGGTGAACACCGTGCGGCGCAAACCGCTGTCGGCCAGATCCTTGATCACGATAAAGTAAGGGCTATCCATTTTAATGTCGTGGACCACTGGCGGTTCAAAGGCCGCCGTAACCCGGAAACCAATCTCGGTGATAGCTTTACCCTCGGCATAATCCTCGTTAATATCCAGGGTGGCCGTCTGGGAAGCGGTGGCTAAAACGTACGGCACCTTCCCCGTAATCTTATCAAAAGTTACGCCGGTAAAGAACGAAGCGATGCCCATGTCATTCTTCAGCAAATCTTTTAAATCAATTTTATTTTTAATGTTCAGCTTGGGCACCTGCAGATTAATATTGTGGAAACTGTTTTTACCCTGCTCAAAATCTTTCACGATCTGATCCAGGTTGGCCGCTACCGCGGTTGCATCTTTTTTAGGCTTAATGAAGTAAACCACGGAACGGTTCTTGCCCCACACCGCCGCCAGATCATAAGTTTCGGTGCTGGCGCCGCGTCCGTCCGTAAAATGCTGCTGCATGGTGGCTACTTTTTCCACCTGGCCGTTCTCGTTGGTAAAATCCCGGGGCTGCGTCAATTTTTTATCAAACTTGGTTTCCCACTCGGCAAAATAATGGGCCGCGGTCAAAAAATTCAAATCGCCCTGGGGCGCCGCGCCATCGATGACGGAATCCAAGATTTGCATCTGAAAAGCTTTTTTAGCCGCCAGAGCTTCGTCCGGATAAGCGACCAGTTTTAAATCCCCGTCGGCGCTGCCGGTATAATCCCGGGCCAGCTGCTTATTCAAAAGGATGAGTTCGCCGGTCTTGGTGTTGCGCAGTTTTTCCACCCGGATGCCGGGTACGATGTACGGCAGCAGTTCCTGCCGGGTCGAAGCCTGCTTGGTGTTGTCCCGGATGAGCGGCAAAATTTGCTGGAAGCAGTAGGGAGAAAAGACCAGGTTGCTGCCTTTGGCCCGGGCCAGGAATAATTTATCCGTCAACTCGTAGGCCTGTTTTTCCGCCGTGGGTGCATTTTCCCGGGCGGCCGCTGCTACGAGCGGCGTCACTGCGGAAGGTTTTTCGGCCGGAATCTGGCCGATGCCCCTGTGACCGGCGGAAGCCGCCGCACAAGCGGTAACCATACCCAAAGTTCCCAACAAAACCCCTAACCAAATTTTACGCATACGCTCCTTCTTTCCCGGCTGCTGCCAGCGCTTTTAGCGCCGCTGCCACCGCCAAAACTTTTAGCTGCACCAAAGGCCCGCTTCCACGGGCCTTTGTTCATAACTGTAACTTTAACAAGCTGCCGCTCTGGGCCAATACCGTAAAACCGCCCCGGTATTCCTGGCGCAATCCTTCCAGCAAACTGTTTTGCGTGCCGGAATAATCCAGGTCGATGGTAGCCACGCCGTTAGCGTAGTCCCGGGTGTACACGTTCTGCATGCCGGGGATGGCTTTCAGCGCCTGCACCAAAGTGCCGATCTGGTCAAAACTCCTGGCCACGATCTGCAGCTGTAAACCTTTCACCGTGTTGGAGCCGCTGTTTAAGAGCAGGCCCGCCACAAATTTGCCGGCGCTCTCGCTGGCTTTTTCGATGGCTTTCTTGCCGGCGATCACCGCCGAGGTATCGATGCCGCTGGCGTAGAGACCCTGGGCGCCTAAAATCTCGCCGGTATCTGCTTTCACCAGCTTGACATCCACACGGGCCCGGGCTGCCAGCACATCACTGTCTGCCAGCCGGGTAGCCGTTTCGCTAAAAGCTTCGCCCAAAACTAAATAATCCACGCCCTGGGTATTCAGGTCGTGCAAAAGCTGGGCCCGGTCGCCGCCGTACGCTGCGGCCAGGTTATGCCCCTGCCGGATCTTGTCGATCTGTTTCTGGTCCACTACCCGGGTAAAACCAGCGGTGGTCAGAGCGTTCAGCACGCCGGTTTCGGCTGCGTGATCCGCCACATAACTCCCCACCTGCTGCTCGGAAATCACTACCGCAATACGAGGATTCCCCGTCAGCGGAATAATTTTTAACGCGTTGAGCAGATGGGAATTAGGCGTGTCGTCCACGTCCACCTTCACCAACAGCGAATGTTTAGCATGGGGTTCCGCCCCTTCGATTTTTTCGCTGAGCACCTCGTAGTTGCGCACATACCCCTGGGAGCGGGCCAAAATTTCGTCCCGGGTCACCCGGTAGTTGGTCACCTGGGTCTCGCCCTGCACATAAATGCCCAGAGTGTCTTCCACCGCTTTGCGGAACGCGTCGTGCAAAGCATCCTCGCGGCTGCTGCCTACGCCTACCACCGTGGCGGTGTGGGCGAAAGCGGTCATGCTCAATCCCAGCGCACATACGCACGCCACTATCAGGGCCACTAATTTTTTCATGGCTGCCACTACTCCTTTACCGCGCGGCGCACCTTGTCGCCGATCCGGATATTACCCCGGTCCTCACAGACGCTGGCCGCTTCGCTGACGCTGGTCACCTTCAGCTTGCCGATATTTTTTTGCGGTACCAGGACGATGTCGCCCTGGGCATTTTTTACCGGCGTGCCTTCCCTGAACACATTTAACTTTTCGCCCACCTGGAGGCCGTCCTTGCGGCCCAGGTCGATGTAAATCTCGTCGTCGCCTTTGCCGATCACGGTGCCCACGATGGGATTAAATTCTTCAAACTGATTCATGGCTTTGCGGGCCGCGCCTCTGGTCGCATCGGCCACCAGGGAGGCGCCGTATTTTTCCAGATAGCTGTCCGTGCTCACGGTGCGAAGCTGCGCCGCGCTAACCTGCGGCAGCTCCACGAATTTAGGTGCGTAGCTGGCGGCGGGCAGCGGCGTCACAAAAGTCGCCTGCACCGTAGTTACCGGCGCCGTAAAACTGCTGGGACGATAACTGGGTTCCCAGGTCCGGTCGTTCCGGTAAGAATTAGGGTCGCCGGGACGCTGCTGACTCCGGCGGGAATTGGGATCGCCGGGACGCTGCTGGCTCCGGCGGGAATTAGGATCGCCGGGACGGGAAGGCTGAGACGGACGGTAAGGCCCCGGATAATTCCGGTAGCCGCCGGGATAATTTCTGTCGCCGTTGGGATAATGGCTGCCGTTATTGGGCGCCGGACGGTACCCCGGAGGCAGCTGCGGTCCCCGATTATAGGTCGGCGGCACCCGGTGATACACGCCGCGGCTGTCCCGCCACACCTGGCCGTTTTGGTAACTGCCATTATCATGATGCCAGTTCCGGTCATCGTGATGGGAATCGTGGTCGTCATCATGGTTACCCAAGCCGCCCAAGGCGCCGATGACGGCGATGGCGCTCAGGTCCGACAAATCCTGTTTGCTGGCCGTATCTTCCACGGTCTGGTCAAAGATGCGCCGGCCATCATTTTTGTCGATGGCGATAAGGCGCACGCCTACCTTGGCCTTCAGCTGCTCTCCCACCAGAGGGATATACTGCTGGGCCACCGTGGCCTGGGTCACCTCGGCGGTGATAATATAATCCAGCCCGGCGGTATTGGCCACCTGCTTGGAAATATCATCGCTGTAACCCGTATTCAAATCGTAACCTAACTCGTTCAAAACCTCTTTCAAGTGGCTGCGTTCCACCAGGGTGTAGTTACTGTTGTGCATCAGGCGGCTCACGATCTCGCCCTCGATGATGCTGCCAAAGTCCACCTTCCCCGTGTAGCCGGTAAAATTCTTGACCGGGAGCAGGCCGATGCGTTTCGGCGCCGCCAGGCCCAAACCAAAAGGCAGGCAGCACAAAGCCAGGGTCGCCAGGGCCAAACACTTACGTACGTTCAGCATACAACACTCCCCCTTGCCGCCCTTTTACAGCTCAAACACTACGGCGTACTTATTCAAAAAGCCCGCCCGTTCGTTCTCCTTTAAAATTTTGTCCGCATCGCTGACGCTGATCACGGCGCTGACCTTGGTCACACCGTTGGCGCCCAGCTTTGCCTTGACCGCTTTGACCACCAGCGGATTCAGACCGGCCCGGGTATTGCCCGTGGTCAGATCCTGCTCGTGGGCATAATCCACCATGCCGTGGCTGATGGCAAAATCGCCGTCAATATTCTTGATGCCGTAAATCGCACGGCCATTCTCATCATAAACTACCGGCGCGTACGTCGGTTCCAAACCTAAACCCCGGGCGTCGATTACCACACCGGTATAAGCGCCGGTGATCTTGCCTTCGTAGGCGTCGCCCGCGGCGGGGAAAGCGGCCGGAGTACTGGGGGTCACGCTGGGCAGGACGGCGCCCGCCAGGCCGTCGTTACCAAAGAGCGGCATACGCATCTTCACATAGTAGCTGCCGTCGCCGTTCATCCCTTCGCCCACAATCTTGGCGCCGCGAATCAGCGCGCTCACATGGGTGCGAATGGTATCGCTCTGCAAAGTTAATTTTTCCACGGTGGTATCCGCATCCACCTGCACGCCCTGGGTTGCTTCCGCCAGATTGCGGTACGCATCCACCACGGCGGCCCGTTTTGCCAATTGTCTGTTGGCGCCGTAACCGTTCAGGCCCACGCCCACAACTTCAATATAGCTGGTATTTTCGTTGCCCCAGTTCGTTACCGCCTGGGACCTGCTGGTGTCCACCACATTAGTCTGAGCGCCGCCGTTCACGTACACGTTCACGGTCTGGCTGGCTGCATTAGCCAGCGCACTGCCACCCACTGCTAAAGTTACTGCCAAAGCTAAACTCAATCCCGCTTTAGAAATTTTCATGGTAAGCACTCTCCTTTACTTATTCATGGTTTTGCCCAGGTTCAGCATATACATGGGGTCGATGGTCTGGCCATCCACCAAAACTTCGAAATGGACATGCGGACCGGTACTGTAACCGCTGCTGCCCACAAAGCCGATGATCTCGCCTTTGCGCACTTCCTGGCCTGCCGTGACGGCGATGCCGCTCATGTGGCCGTAGGCGCTTTCGTAACCGTTGCCGTGATTAATCTTCACGTAGCGGCCGTAGCCGCCGTTCCAGCCGGCCACTTCCACGGTACCCATGGCGCTGGCGTAAATGGGAGCGCCAAAGTCGGCGGCAATATCCACGCCCGGATGCCAATCGTAACCGCCCTCGATGGGGCCGGTGCGTCCGCCGTACGCGGAGCTGACCACGCCGCCCTCGGTGGGCCACAGATCCGGGAACGCGGACCGTTTATTGTTGCGGCCTTCCAAAGTGGAAAGCAGTTCGTTCATATTAGTTTTCTGTTCATCAATCTGGTGGGCCAGATTTTTATCCTGGGCCTGGACCACGGCTACCATACTGGTATCCGCCGAACCCGGACCGCCCTTGCCCATGTAGTTAGGGTCCGTGGACTTGGTCTCGCCTTCCGTAGTCTTATCCAGGTTGGTGGTAAAATCTTTGTCTTCGCTGTTGCGGATCACGGCCCGGCGCAGCTTGGTCTCCAGGGTATGAATCTCGCTCATGTCCCGCAGCATCTTCTCGTTGTCGTCCAGCAGCCCCTGAATCTGGGCATCCTGCTCCGCCTTGTGCGCCTTATATTCGGCGTACGCCGAGCGCTCGCCCCGATACTTGTAGTAATCGTAGCCAAAATAACCGGCGCAGCCCGCCAGGGCGATAACGATTACGGCGCCTAAACCGGCGGCAGCTTTAAAAACATTTTCCCTGCAGCTAAAAGTTTTTCCGCCGGGCAAAACCATTTTTACCTGCGGTTCCTCTGCCGGCGTTGCTGTTTGTACATTTTCTGTCTGCAAATCTTGTTCAGCCATCTTTACCCCAACTTTTCTTTCTACTTACTCGCTTCAAAATTTATTTTTCATCTTTAAAATAACCCAGCTTGCGGCACACACCCAAAAGTCTGCGGCCGACGAAAGGCAACATTTCCAGATCTTCCCGGCCAATGCCGCCCAGTTTCAGCAAACTGAAACCGTATACCGGTACCGCCACGATCATGGCGAGTAAGATACTCCAGGCCCGCCAGGTCGGCGTCAACAGTAAAACCACTTCCACCGCCAGACCCATAGCCGCCGCCGCAAAGAGCGGTTTCAAAACACCGTCCATGTGGATGCGGTACCCGGTCAGCTTGTAGATGAACCACATGTTGACCAGAGCTGCCACGCCGAAATCGGCGATAGTGGCCACGGCGGAACCTTTGATACCCAGCGAAGGAATCGCGGTCAGGTTCCAGCTCAAAATTACTTTGGCCACGCAGGCGATGATCATGTTGATGACCGGGATGGTGGTCCGGCCCATGCCCTGCAGCACCGCGGTACTAACCTGATGCAAACCCAGGAGGACGATGCCGATGCTCATGGTTTGGATGGCCGGCGCCGCTCCGGGCGCGTTATAGATTAACCCGGCCACTTTTTCGGCCAGGAAGAACAAGCCCATGAAACAGGGAAAAGTTACGATTAAAGCTACCCGGAACGCGGTCCCGGTCTTGTGCTGAATGCTCAGCTTGTTGCCCAGGGCCCGGGCTTCGGAAACGGCCGGCACCAGACTGATGGCTAACGCCGCCGTAAAAATCGTAGCCAGGTTGACCAGCGGCACCGCCATGCCGGTCAGGTAACCGAACAGCTCCGTGGCGTGTCGCACATCAAAACCGGCCACTTCCAGGCGCTGGGGCACGATGAGTAAATCCAGGTTCGCTACGATAGGAAGCATCAAACTGGTAACGGAAACCGGCAAGGCCAGTTTCAGCAGCCGCTTGATGATGGACCAGGCTTTTTCCCGGATGGCCTCCGGATTTTGCTGGGCCATCTTGGCTTTCAGCCCCCGCTTTAAGCGGTTGTAGAACCACATCAGCACCAGCAGGGCACAAAAGGCGCCCACGCCGGCGCCCATGCTGGCGCCACCGGCGGCTTTCGCCAAACCGTACGGCATAAAATAGCTGGCGAAGAACAACATGGTGATGACGCGCATGAGCTGCTCCGTGATCTCGGAACAAGCCGTCGGCGTCATGATCTGCCAGCCCTGCAGGTAACCGCGGAAGCTGGCCAGGAAAGTTACGAAAAAGACGGCCGGCGCCAGGGCGATGATGGAATAATAGGCGCGGGGGTCTCTGATAAAATGCAAGTCAATGAGCCACTGGGCGCCAAAGAAAAGCGCCGAAGAAAAGACCAGACCGGTACAGAACAGGAGCCGCAGGGAAACGTTGAAAACTCTTTTGGCTCCCAGGAAATCGTTCTGGGCTAACTTCTCGGAGGTGATGATGGAAATCGCCACCGGGATGCCGGCGCTGCTCACCGTGATCGCCATCAGATAAATGGGAAAACCCATCTGGTACAGGCCGATGCCTTCGCCGCCCAAAACCCTGGACAAAAGGATCCAGTTCAGAGCGCCGATGACTTTGACCACGATGGCGCTGGTGGTTAAGATCAGCGTGCCTTTTAAAAATTTATTATCGTTTTTTACAGGAGTCTGAGAGGGTTCTGTCATGTCTACCCTTACCGTCCAATCTTAAGATATCGTTTAAATATGTTTTTTCTGTTGCGGCGCTGTAACTTTTTCGTGTACCATAACTTCCTACATCTAACAGCGCAGATAAATTCAGTTTAATTATCCTCTTTTTTAGCAAAATAAGCAAGCCGCCGCGGCCTTTGTTCACAAAAAGTTACAAATTAAAAACAGCGGCCGGAAATTTTACGCTGCCAGCCAGCCGCCCTAACTTTTCATAAAATTGTCACACCTGGCGGCGCCGCTTGTGTTACAATAAACACAACAGGTTCCGGCACACAGGGAAAGTACCGGCGCCCCAAAATTATTTTATAAGTGGAACGAGGAGGAAGAACATGCGTAAATTTGCACTGATCACCATCATGACTACCGCCGCCCTTTTGGGTAGCGCCATGGTCGCCCAGGCCAGTCCGCTGAAAGATTACAGCGCCGGCCATGTGGCCATCGACTTAGGTTACAGCAGCCCCACCAGCCTGAACTTTACCGAGCACGGTAACGACGGCAAAAAAGGCAGCGTTTACGGCGGCGCCACCGTGGGTATCGGCAACAAGATGGCCGTCGGCTACAAGTACAACCAGTTTAAATCCAGCGGCGACCCCAAGGTTACCGCCCAGCAGGTCAACTTGTATTACAAAGCTCTGCCCGGCGTGTCCGTGTACGGCGGTCTGGTAAACGCCCGCACTAACGCAGACGACCGCAACGAAACCCAAAACTCCGGCCAGATCGGCGTGCAGGCTGCCTATGACATCCCGCTGTTCGCCACAGTCTACGGCAATATCGGCGTGGGCAACAAGATGAACTCCTGGGAAATTGGTTTGTCCAAGGCTCTGGTCAACAACCTGGACCTGAACGTCAGCTACTTTGACAACCGCTTCAAAGACATCGAACAGGGCGGCGACGTAAAAGCGCACGGCATCAACGTAGGTTTAACCTTAAAATTCTAATTAAGAATTATTCTTGACTTTGTTTTTGATGTATGCTAAGATAAACATGTCAAGAAAATAATTACTGTCCCTTTGGGAACAGCGAATTTAAAAAATGAATGGAGGAATTTACGATGAAGAAATGGGTTTGTCAAGTATGCGGTTATGTTTATGAAGGTGCACAACCCCCTGCAAAATGCCCCCAATGCGGCGCTCCCGCTTCCAAGTTTAAGGAACAAGCCGGTGAAATGACCTGGGCTTGCGAGCACGTAGTCGGCATCGCTAAGGATGCTCCGGAAGATATTAAGAAAGATTTACTGGCTAACTTCAACGGCGAGTGCTGCGAAGTCGGCATGTACCTGGCTATGAGCCGTCAGGCTATTCGCGAAGGCTATCCCGAAGTTGGTATGTACTACCATCAGGCAGCTCTGGAAGAAGCAGAACATGCTTCCAAGTTTGCGGAACTGCTGGGCGAAGTTGTTACCGAAAGCACCAAGAAGAACCTGGAGATGCGTGTAGAAGCCGAGAACGGCGCTACCGCCGGCAAGTTCGATCTGGCTAAGCGCGCTAAGGCTCAAAACCTGGACGCTATCCACGACACCGTGCACGAGATGGCTAAGGACGAAGCCCGCCATGGCAGAGCTTTCGCCGCTATGTTAAAAAGATATTTCGGCAAATAATTAGTTTTACATCCTCCCCTGATAAAGAAAAGACCACCTGCTACACGCTACGGGCAACTCCCCTTGCGGTTCCCGGAACGGCTAACACCGTTCCGACCGCTGCGGTATAGATGCCCCGCTTAGTAGCAGGTGGTCTTTGTTTTGTTTAAGTAAGATAAAAAACTATTTACGCCGCCAAAAATTATTGGCCAGTGCTTTTACGTTGCAAAAAGTTGTACACGGCGCCAATCGTACCGGCGTCATTGCCCAGCTTGGCAAATACGCCCTTGGTCCCTGCATAAATTACCGGCAGCAAATCTTTTTTCAGTTCTGCATCCAGCCGCGGGCCGATGTATTTGGTCTGGGCCATGATGCCGCCGCCCAAAATAATCATTTCCGGGTTCACGATGTAGCAGACGTTGGCGATACCGGAAGCCAGCCGCGCGATCATTTTATCCACGGCTGCCGCGGCAATTTTGTCGCCGGCCTGGGCCCAGGCAAAAATCTTTTTGCCGTCCACCTCGTGCGGATCCAAATTTTTAGCCGCCGCTACTTCCCGTATTAACGCCGAAGTCGCCGCCAGGTTTTCCAAAATCTCCGGCTCGCCGATATGGGTATAACCAACTTCGCCGGCGCTAAAAGTAGCGCCCCGCACCAATTTTCCCTCCAGGATCAAAGCGCCGCCGATACCGGTGCCCACCGTGATGCAAAATAAAGAATGCGCGCCCCGGCCGGCGCCCTGCCAAAATTCTCCCAGGGCCGCCGCGTTCACATCGTTTTCCACGGTGCAGGGAAACAAACACCGCTCTTGCATTAATTTTTTTAAATTCGTGCCTTCGTAACCGGGAAAAGACTGAGGCGCAAACAAAATCTTGCCCGCCTCCGGGTCCACCACGCCGGCCGTGGCTATGCCCACGCCCTTAATCGGTTCAGCCCAGGCCAGCACCTCGGGATCCGTGGGCGCCGTGCGCAGTTCTTCCACCGCTTTGTCCCGCCCCTGCTGATAACCTTTGACGATATCCACCAGTTTTTCTAAAAACTGGGGTATCCCTTTACTCAAAACTTCCGTAGGTACGCTGCCCCGGTGCAAAAATTCGCCGCCGCCGGTAACCAGTCCGTATTTTATGGCCGTGCCGCCAATATCGATGCCGATATAATTTGCCATGACAAGCCCTGCCTCCCGTACATATTTTTATTATTATAGCATAAAAAGCGCTAACCGGGCAAAAAAATACCCCCTTTTTCAGGATCAGCAGACCCCTCTCCCTGCACCCTGAAAATGCGCTGTTTTGGCCGTCAGACTTGTACCCTAAAGCAGACTTTACTTCCCATAAGCGCAGGTTCCCCTGTAAGAACATATGTTTATTCCTAAATACGGCTAAATATTACCAAATATAGTTAAATATAGGCCAATTTGTCTTTTCCCAAATTTTGCTCGCCATATTTAAACGTACAAAATCGTAAAAATCGCTGTAGGCCAGTCTGGCACTGGTTTTAAAACCTCGTTAAATTTGCGTTTTTCGGGCATTCTTAAGGTAAGTGGTCAATAGGCCCCCTTAAGGTGCTCTATGAGCCTCTAATCGCCATTAAAGGGTATGTTCTGGAAAGCCGCTCTGGTACTGGTTTAGCGGCACTTTTTAATAATTTTGGCCGCCGCCATCACTTTTTTATAGGATCAAGGCGCCTAAATCCCGGTTTCCGGAGCCGCGGCGCTCAAAAATTATTGCGTGCTTGCTTTTATTTGCGTGGCCGTGCGTGGAATTTCGTGAGCAAAAATTGACAGGCGCCAATCTTTTTCTCCCACCACTTTTGGCAAACGCCAAAATTTTTTCTACCGCTAATTTGGTTAGCGCCAAAGGCCTGTAACTACTGACTATAACTACTGACTATATAGTAGCTACAGATCTTTGCTTTTGCCAGCATCACTCTCTAAAGGAACTTGCTTTTTGTGCTCTTATATTGTACAATTAATTGTACAAGAGGTTAAGTGTGAAAGGAAGGCCAGCCATGAAAATTGTTAATTATTCCACGGCCCGGGAAAACTTAAAAGATTACTGCGACCAGGTTTGTGAAACTACAGAACCGTTTGTGGTCACACGCAAAAATGGCAAAGACATCGTCATGTTAAGTTTGGAAGAATACGACGAACTGCAGCGCCGTTTACGCAATGCCGAATATCTGGCCAAGATTGCCGCTGCTGAACTGGAAGTTGCCCAGGGACATGTGGTTACCAAAACTCTGGCTGACTTGGAAGCGCTGGCCAAGGCATGAAAATTATTTTTGCCGAACGCGGCTGGCTGGAATATTTAACCCTTCAGTCCACGGACAAACAAACCCTAAAAAAAATAAATACCCTTATTAAAGATATCGCCCGTAACGGGGCCGATTCCGGTTTAGGCAAACCGGAACGTTTAAAGGGAACCCATTCCTGGAGCAGACGTATCGACCAAAAAAATAGGCTGGTCTATAACCTGGATGCCGATGGCAACATGATTATCATCAGCTGCCTGGGACACTATGAGGATAAATAAAGGTAAACACGAACAAACAACCCCTAAACCATACGGCTTAGGGGTTGCTATTTTTTTAGGCTGTTTTAACTTTTATATGGCGGCCTGTTTACGACCATACTCCACCTCCAGGATCGTGCCGTGGGCGCAGTCATAAATGCTGCGCCACCCCGTTTTGGTCGTAGGTTCCACCCCCGTTAGCCAAAGCATCCAGATAGATGGCCATCCTGACCTTGGCGGGTAGCGGCTCCACCTGAGCCTTAGTAATTGTGCGCACCGGTACGGTCGCTTGTGCCTGCGTTAAATTGGGCTCCGTTACCCCAACCAGCAGCGCCAGGGTTAGGCAGAAACAGGCCAGAATTTTTTTAAGCATGGTAGTATCCCCCTTTCCGCCTATTATAACAGCGCCGAAATCTTTTGTCGAAGTCCCCTGGCAAATTACTTGGTTCTAAAATCATGCGGTATATTTTTAAGTTTTTAACTTGTAAGTCATAAACTATTAAAATTTATAAAGTTTTTAACTTGTAAGTCAAAAACTTTTGATTTTCTTTTTTTTGTGTTATAATAGGTCTGTGAGGTGAGCAAGATGCAACTAATCAAACGTGAAAACTATTTAAAGAGGCTACGCGATTTTAAAAATACCGAATTCATAAAGATCATCACCGGTCTTAGACGCGTAGGCAAATCTTCCTTGCTTAAATTATTTGAGAATGAACTAATGGCTGGCGGCATCCCCCAGTCCAATATCATCTCTTTAAATTTTGACTCCTTGCAACACGCAGACCTGCTCGACTATCAATCTCTTTACGCATATGTACTATCTCACAAAGCGGCTACAGGGAAAATGTATTTATTCCTGGACGAAATCCAGGAAGTCCGGGAATGGCAACGGGCCATTAAATCTTTCCAAATAGATTTGGATTGTGATATCTATCTAACAGGTTCTAATGCCTGGCTTTTTAGCTCCCAGCTTTCTACCTTATTATCCGGCCGTTACGTAGAAATAAAACTTTTGCCGCTTTCTTTTAGCGAGTTCCTGCTTTTTAATCCTCTGCCGGCAACCACGTCCGATGAGGAAAAATTCCAGCAGTATTTACGCTTTGGCGGCATGCCGTCCCTTAGAGAATTAAAATTCAACCGACCCCGCGTCACCGAAACCCTGGAAGGCATTTATGCCACCGTCATCTTAAAAGATGTATTAGCGCGGAACAAGATCACAGAACAAGCAACCCTGCGTAAAATAGTGACCTTCCTGGCAGATAACATCGGTAACATTACTTCGGCTAATGCGCTTAGCAAAGTGCTGGTTAATGAAGGCGATCTGGGTAAAGGAGCAAAACCGGCCTTAAAAACTTTAAATTATTATTTACAAACTTTATTAGACGCTTTTATTTTTTATCGCGTGGACCGTTTTGATGTAAAAGGCAAACAAATCCTCAAGACCCTACAAAAATATTATATCGTTGATTTAGGCATCCGGAACATGCTGTTAGGAGAACGTGACCTGGATTATGGCCATGTTCTGGAAAACGTAGTCTATTTGGAACTGTTACGCCGGGAATATAAAATCTTCATCGGTAAGATTGGAGAAAAAGAAATTGATTTCTTAATAGAGACACCTACGGAGAAAAAATATATCCAGGTTACCGAAGCCCTCACAGGTGAAGAAACTCGCCAGCGCGAACTAGCACCGCTGTTAGCCTTAAAAGATAATTACGAAAAAATCATCCTGACCTTGGACCGTCCACTGGCCAATTCCTACCAGGGAATTAAAATTATCAACCTGCTGGATTGGCTGCAAAACAAATAATAGTACAGAAATAAAAGTGCCCGTGGCTGCAAAAGTAACCACGGGCTTTAAAATTTACAAACTTTTAAGCATCTTCGCCGGCCTCGCGGCGCAGCCTGCTGTTATGGCTGCGGGTAGCAAAGAACGCCCACAGGGCGCAGATGGGCCACAGGATAAAAGCGCCGTAACCCAGGGTGATGATAGTAATGATCGCGCCAAAGATAAACATGACGATGGCGCCGGTAATGCTGCTGTACAAAAGTCCTAAAGGCCCGAAACAAAAAGCCAGGACCACAGCTAAGAGCACGCTCTTAGTATCAGCCACCACTACTTTCTTAATAACTTTCACTTCCGGTTGAGGGGGCGGCACATTGACCGTCTCCTGAGCGGGAGCTTCCCCGCCGGTAAGGCTGGCGCCACAAGCATTGCAAAACTGTGCGCCTTCAGGAACAGAAGCACCACACTTGGGACAAACATTATCAAGAGCCATGACGCATCCCTCCTTATATCTCAACACCAAACTAATTTACACATCCTTGTCTTTCTCAAGACGCCGTCATTGTAAACTATAAATAAACTAATTGCAAGGAAAATTTTTGTGAAAAGGAATCCG
>JAKVKY010000025.1 GCA_022484685.1 Acidaminococcaceae bacterium
TTTTGTAGTCATCATAACGCCTCCAGGTGCAGTGTCATATTTCTATGCCTACTTTTATTGACAGATACGTATATTTATTATTATTATACCTCAAAAATACTCCCAAAAAAAGTTTTAAAAAAGTTAATTGTTGAACAATTTAAGTGCCTGTGCAAAAGTTGTATAAAGCAGACTAATTTTTATATTATGCCTAAGGTGAATTGGCATGCCGTAAAAATCGAGGCTTGTCAGTTTAAGATTGCACTTCATGGGATTTACTGCCTGAGCCTCGCATTTTTTTGCTCCAGATATTTAAAGTATTCAGTTATCAGCTTTATTTTAGTGTATTTTTAGTGTATAATAATAATTATTATGAATTCGGGGAATACAAAATAAATTGGGGAAAATAATTAATATTGAGGTGTTTTAATGAAAAGCCAAGCAGACTACGAGAAAGTTAGTCCCGAGCAAATCCTTAGCAATCTTCCCACCGGTATCGTGGTTTATGATCTGACAGGCGATGTTGTGACGGCAGCTTATATGGGCGACGGCTATTATCAAATGCTGGGAACCACCCGTGAGGAACGGGTAAAAGTCCAGGGCGATAACGTCATGCAAGCGGTTCATCCGGAAGATGCCCCCGGCCTTTTAGCCGAGGCCCAGGCATCCGTGCGTGAAAAACGGATGGTCGATTACCGTTACCGCATCCTTACCGGCAAGGGCGATTACATTTGGGTGGGCCTCAGGGCTAACCATATCCCCCTTAATGCCAGGACGGAACGTTTTTTTGCCGTATTTTATGATATCGATATGCTGGTACAGGAAAAAGATCATGGCAGTGTCCTTACCGCCATCCTGGGCAACATCCCCGGCGGCGTAGCTGTCTTTTCCGAGATCAACGGTTGTTTTCATAATCAGTACGCCAATGACGGCCTGTACGAAATTCATCATGGCAGTCCCAAGTACTGGCTCCTTTATGATTCCGATCCTCTCAACTGGCTTTATAAAGATGATATCAATGTCTTCAAGGCTGAATTTATGGCTGTGGAAAGAGGCTTAAAACCTCGCGGCACCGTAACCTACCGGGTGACCGGCGAAGATGGTAAGCTGCATTGGGTGCGGATGGATTTTCGGCGTGCTTACAATCTGCGTCAGGTACAATATTATTACGCGTCTTTTGTCGATATGGATGAAGAGATGGCTGCCATTGCCGCCATGCGTACCGCCACCGCGGCCAATAAGGCCAAGACGGAGTTCCTCTCCCGGATGAGCCATGATATCCGTACGCCTCTGAACGGCATCATCGGCATGACCTATCTTGCCAAGGACCAGGCTAATCCGGCCAAGACTAATGAATGTCTCCAGAAAATAGATACGTCTTCTAAATTCCTGTTGGGCCTGGTCAATGATATCCTGGATCTGACCAGGATTGAAAGTAATCGGTTAGACCTGCACCTGGAGCCTTACACCGCCCAGGAATTTATTTCCTACATGAATGCGGTCATCCGCCCTTTATGTGCTGAAAAGGGACAGCAGCTTACTTTTGATATTCACGTTCCCTCTGATTATTACATCCTGCAGGATAAACTCTACATTAACAGGATCGTGTTTAACCTTTTGAGTAATGCGGTCAAGTATACCCCTGAAGGCGGCAAGATCAGCTATGTAGTTTCGGCCCACGTTCTTCCCGATAAGAAGAAGATGGCTATGCATGTTGAGATTACCGATACGGGTATCGGCATCAGCGACAGTTTTCAGAAGGTCATGTTTGATTCTTTTACCCAGGAAAACAGGGACGATAATTCCCAGACTAATGGTCACGGACTGGGCCTTTCCATAGTTAAAAAGATGCTGGAAGCCATGAACGGAACCATCGCCGTACGGAGTAAACCAGGTTGTGGCACCACCTTTATCCTGGATTTGCTTAATGATTGCGTTCCCGCAGCTGCTGTTAAGGCGCAGGCTCCCAGGGAAACAGTTACTTTTGCCAGCCTGCGTGGTAAACATATACTGGTCTGCGATGACCATCCTTTGAACCGCCAGATTCTTGCGGCCCTGCTTGTTAAGCAAGGCATGGTCGTAGATACGGCAGAAGATGGACAGCATGCCCTGGATACCATTGAGGTAGTTCCGGTTGATCATTATGCCGCTATCCTGATGGATGTACGGATGCCGGTGATGGACGGGCTGACCGCTACAGCCATGATCCGGGCCCTGCCCCGGCCAGATGCTGCTACGGTACCTATCATCGCCGTGACGGCGAATGCTTATGCCGAGGATATTAAGGAATGCCTGGAAGCCGGGATGAACGATCATCTTAGTAAGCCTATTGAACCACAAAAACTGTACAGCACGCTGGCAAAGTATATTAAGTAAAAGACAACCAAAGATTGCCTGCGTGACGATAAAAAACAAGGTTTAGGATAACTCCTAAACCTTGTTGTATTTTTACGTTGTTGTATTTTTAAATCGTTGTGTTTTTACGCCGCCGTATTTTTTATTTTTTGCTAAGCTGTTCATAGATTGTCTGGTACAAAGTAGCCGGGACGACAGGCTTGGTCACGTAGGCATCCATACCCGCCTGTTTAGCGGCCTGGATCGTTTCTGCAAAAGCATCGGCCGTCATGGCGATGATAGGAATGGTTTTGGCATCGGCCCGGCCCAGTTTCCGGATAGCTTTGGTAGCCTGGAGGCCATCCAGGACCGGCATGCGGATATCCATGAGCACCGCCGCATAATAACCCGGCGCCGCCGCCTGGAATTTCTCCACGCCTTCCTGGCCATTCAGGGCCCAGTCCACCTCTACCTGCATATTTTTAAGTAACAGCTGTGCAATCTCGGCATTCACATGGTTGTCCTCGCACAGCAGGAGCCGTTGTCCTTGTAACGCAGCCCGTACCGCCTGTTTTTGTCCGTCATCTTTTTCCGACGCGGCTGCCGCCGCCACCTTATCAAAATATTTAATGGGCAGGTCCACCGTGAAGGTGGTGCCCTGGTGCAGCACGCTGTCCACCTTAATGGTGCCGCCCATCAGGTCCACAATCTTTTTCACGATGGCTAATCCCAGACCGGTACCGGTAACATTGGCCATCTCGGAGCGGCGCTCCTGGGAAAAAGGCTCGAACATCCTGGTGATAAATTCCCGGCTCATGCCGATGCCCGTATCCGCCACCACGATGCGGCGGGTGCAGCCGTTTTCCGGCGGCTCGATGGCCTCAATAGTTACGGTGACCGTACCGCCTGCCGGCGTATATTTAATGGCATTGGACAAAATATTCGCCAGCACCTTTTTCACCTGGACCCGGTCCACCATGATCATCTCATGGGGATATTTTGTAAAATCCGTCTGCAGCTTAATCTGCTTGACCTCGGCCACCGGCTCCATGGCCGTGACGATGGATTCCCAGTATTTCTCGCCGTCCACCGCCTCCGGTTCCAGAACCAGTTTACCGCTTTCGATGCGGGACAGATCCAGGGTATCATTGACCATATCTAAAAGCAGATTGCCCGAAAGCTGGATCTTTTCCAGAAACTCCTGCTTTTTCGCTAACGCAGGTTCCTGCAGCGCCAGGGCCGTGTAGCCGATGATGCCGTTTAAAGGCGTCCGGAGATCATGGCTCATGCTGGAAAGAAAGATGGACTTGGATTCATTGGCCTGATCCGCCTGCAGTTTGGCTTCCGCCAGCCGGGCGTTAAAACGGCTTTTTTGTTTAGAGACATAGAGCGTTACCAGCACGATGAGGATTAAGAGGAGGATGATAAAGATAAAGGGGACGCCGTAGTGCAGATAATCGTTGAGGGTATAGTGATACTTGACCGTCATATTCTTGATGGTAATATTGTCCAGCTTGGACTTGGTCATATCGTTGGTGACTTTTTTAATGATGCTGTACAAGACCTGGGGGCTTTTATTAGAGACGCCGAAAGAGATGCCCGCCTCTAATTTGGGATCGCCCTGATAAACCAGGTTCTGGTACTTGGCGTGATAAGCGATTAAATTATAAGAGGCGCTGTCCACTACCGCCGCATCCACCTCGTTAGCCAGGACGGCGTCCAGACAGGCGGCCGCATCCACATATTCTTTAACCTTAAGGTTGCGGGCCTCTAATTTATTTTTCCGCAGAGGATGCGCTTCCACCATGGCCACAGTCTTGAGGGCGGCCGTGCGGCCCCTCTGAGTCACGAAACCATCCCGCACCACCATGTAGGGCTGGGTTAAGGACGCCGCAAATTTCTGGCCGATGGCAAAATTATCGGGCATATGCACATAGATATCGCCGTCGCCCTTGGCTAAACCCTCCTGCAGTTTGCTAAAAGTATCGTAATAAATATATTGGATCTTTAAGCCGGTGCGATCCACCAGGTAATTCAGATAATCGATGGCAATGCCTTTGGGCTCGCCGTCTTCCAGGTACGAGATAGGGCTGTCGTTAACATGCATCAGCACCCGCACCGTGGGTTTGGCATTAATGTACGCCAGTTCCTGCCGGGAAAAGGCCGTGATGAGTTCGGTGTTATTGGTAAAATATTTTTCAAAAAGCCGTTCCTGGATAAACCGGTCCGCGGACTGGATCTGATCCATGGCGGCATTCATCTCCCGCAGCAGGTCCGGTCTTTTTTGGGTGAGGATAAAATACTGGGCCGCCGGTTCCCACTTGGAGATAATCTTATACTTGCCGGCAATCATGGCGTCGCTGAAAGCAGCTGCATCTGCCTCGCCCCGGTCCAGGGCCTGCAGCATTTCTTTATCTGTCGGGTATTCCAAAAACTGCACGGAGAAATTATATTTGGCGCCCCGGCGGTTAAGCATGGCGCGTCTAAAAGCGGACGGGCTGATGGCTACCTTGATGCCGTTAAAGCTGGCGTAATCGTTGTAGGCAAACCTGTCGTCGTCAGGACGGCAGACCAGGAGCAAACGGCTGTAGCAGCTGGGATAGTCGCAGTAATTATATTTTGCCAGCCGCTCGTTGGTCTTGGCCACGTCGCCCAGGATATCAATCTTGCCCTGGATTAACTGCTGTTCCAGGTCGTCAAAATTACCAAAGACAAATTCGTACTGCCAGTCGGTGTGTTGGGCGATCAAGCCCAGATATTCATAATTAAAGCCCCGGAGCGCAGCGGCATCCGTGCCTTCCTGAATGCCCGGCGCCTGGTACCAGCCCACCCGCACCAGTTTTTTGTCATTAGCGGCAGCGGCCCACGCAGACACAGTAAAACACAGCGCTAACAACAGCGCCAGCAGAGAAAACAGTTTCTGTTGTAGTTGATGCCGCGATGCTCCCATGATGGTTTTCCTCTTTCAGCGTTTCTTGTGCGTCCGCACAAAACTCTGTAGGCATAATACTTACATCTAAAAAATATATATTTTGCTAATATTCTAAATTAATAATACCATTTTGGCGCCGGAATAGCAATCGCCATAAGTGCTGATTCTAGCTTAGTTTAAAGCCAAGCTTAGTTTTCTTTTTACAAATACACAAAAAAAATAAGCACTGCAGTTTTTCTTCTGCAGTGCTTGCTAACTTTATGCCATTTTAGTGGGCAACCTAAACTTTTCACAACCGGCCCTGGCTGTTCGCCAAAGCCTCATACAGTTTTTGCGGATTGATAGGCTTAGTCAGATAATCCGTCATGCCTGCGGCTTTCGCTTCCCGGATACTTTCATCGAAGGCGTCCGCCGTCATGGCAATGATGGGAATCGTCTTGGCATCGGCCCGGTCCAGGGCCCGGATGCTCCGGGTAGCTTCCAGTCCGTCCATGACCGGCATGCGCATATCCATAAGGATGGCATCATAATACCGGGGCTGGGAAGCGGCAAACTTGTCCAGACATTCCTTACCGTTCCTGGTCGCTTCTACCTGCATCTGCTTATTTTTTAACAGCATGCCGGCAATCTCAATATTCATCGGCTGGTCGTCACACAGCAGCACACACAGACCTGCCAGGCGTTTTTCGGTTTCTTTTTTATTCTGTAAAACTACCTTCCCGGCATCCACTTCTGTGATCGGCAGGGACACTACGAAGCGGGAACCTTTGTGCAGCCGGCTGGTTACAGAAATGGCGCCGCCCAGTAAATCCACATAGCGTTTCACCAGGGAAAGGCCCAGTCCCGTGCCTATCACATTGGCAGCTTCGGAACGCTTTTCCTGGGAAAAAGGCTCGTACATATTTTTCATAAATGCTTCGCTCATGCCGATACCGGTATCTTCCACGATGAGACTATATTTACACTCCGGTACCTCATTAGGCACCTCTGCCAGGCTGACCTTGATGGTACCGCCGGCCGGCGTATATTTGATAGCGTTGGAAATCAGGTTCAGGGCAATCTTCTGCACCTTTAATTTATCGCACCAGACCGCCGGACCCGCCTGCTCCGGATAACTTTCCAGCAGTTTAAGCTGCTTTAATTCCGCCGAGGGGCGCAAAGAGGTCACCACCGCCGGAATGAGGGCCTCGGCCAGGACGGCCTCCGGTTCATTGGTCATCTTGCCGCTTTCAATCCGGGACAGCTCCAGGGTATCGTTAATCAAATCCAGCAGCAGTTGGCCGGCCACATCTATCTTCTCCAGGTATTCCTGTTTCTTGGCCGCCGATTTTTCCTTCAGGGCCAGGGCCGTAAAACCTACCACGCCGTTTAACGGCGTCCGTAAATCATGGCTCATGCTGGAAAGGAACGCCGATTTAGCTTCGTTGGCCCGTTCCGCCGCCAGCTTCGCCGCTTCAATCTGCGCCAGCTGTTTCCGGTCCCGTTCATAAGCGGCGGTCACATCGGTGCGCACAGCCAGGATAATTCCGGCCTGCTGATCAAACCACATATAGTCCAGCTGCTTACACAAAGTTTTACCGTGCTCCGTTCTTTGATACGTGTCCGTATAAATCTGCTTCGTTTGCAACTCCCGCAGAATAACGGGCAAAGAGGTGGCTGTATCAAAATGGGCTCTTTCACCAGCATCCACAAAGTGCTCCCGCACATAGGCGCAGCATTCCGTCAGCGGCGTTCTTTGATGCAGTTCCGGGAAAATGACGGCGGGCGTCTTTTCCAAAAATTCAAAAGAACTGTCCGCCACCCGGATCAGGGCCACATAATCAAAAGCGCTCTTAGAAACTAACTGCATGACCTGCTCCAGTTGCTGGCGTTTGGTAATGTCATAGGCATAAGAGAAAAGCTCCAGGTCCCCGTTATTAGGCTGCATATAGGTATGCACCGTCATGGAGATCCACACCGGGTCCTGTCCTGCCACCGTTCTCTTGTATTGGACGGTGGCCTGCATCTCGCCCTGCTGGTAGCGGCGAATCATGTTCTCCCGCTTCAGCTTGTCCGCGATTTCCTTCCTGTCTGCCTCATCGTAAGCTAATTTTAAAAAGCCGTCATAAGCCGCATCATAGCTAATCCCGCTGGGAAAAGCATACAACTTTTTACCGCCGGGGTTTTCATATTCCAGGACCAGATTTTGCGTCAGGTTATAGTGACCTTTAGCTAAAAGGCTCTGGCTGCTGTTATGACGCAGATATTCCATTTCCCGGTAATACCGTTCCTCCACCTTTTTTTCGGCGGTAATATTAATGCCGATGCCATAAGCCTTCACGGGTTTACCATTTTTGTCTACCACCACATGATAAGATTCTCTTACACAGCGTGGTTCCAAACCCGTCTTTTGCTTATACCAAACATCGCAGGTGCCGTCACGTCCGGCCGCGATATCGCTAAATACCTTCCGGTATTTGTCTCGTTCATAATCTTCCACCGTGTCCAGCAAACTTCCCGGCGCATGGTCAAACACTTCCGGCCAGCCGTATTTCTTGCGCAATTCCTCCGTGGCCTTGTTTTTACCCATATAAACACGTCCGGCAGCAATATCGTAGGTCCACATGGCGGCCTGCAGATCGTCCACGGTGCGTTCGTAATTGCGGCGGCCTTCCTCCAGGCTGACCTCCGCCTTTTTCATCTCATCAATATCCGTATAAACAAAATAGGCAATGTCCAGTCCCTCCGCCACATGGGTGATGGTGGCGCGGACGCTGCACCAGTAGTAATAACCGCCCACGCTGTGGAAACGGTACTGCCAGGTACCGACGCCTGTACTCTTTAAAAAGGCATGGAAATCCTCCCGGCAGCGTTCCCGGTCGTCGGGATGCAGGCAGAGCAGGAAATCTTCTAAATTGACATAGCGCTCCGGAGACAGGCTGATGCCCACCCGGTCGATAAAATAACGATTAAGCTGTAGTTCCGTCTCCGGGACGCCGTTTTCGATGCGCAAAGTACCCAGCCCGGAAGGCACGCCGTCGATGAGCCGGTATAATTCTTTGTTCTTAATTTTTAACATGGCGGTCTTTTGCAGTTCCAGCTCCGCCACTTCCAGCTTCTTATGCTCCGTGATCACCGGGGTCATGTCCTGGTAGACCGCGATAAAAGAAAGTGGTTTTAACTCCGCCGTGTAATCCGCAAAAAAGGCCGTGCCTCCGGCATAGATAAACCCGTGCTTGGTGGGCATCTTCATGTTAACGGTAAAGCTGTTCTTATGTTCCCGGAGATTTTTAGCCACTTCTGCTTTAAGCCTGGCTAATTCTCCCGCATACGCTCCCGCAAAATATTGATGCAGGTCGTAGTGAAAAAGTTCTTCATATTCCTTAGCGGTATAACCGGTCATCTTATACATGGAATCCGTATATTTTTCGATAATCCGGCTTTGTTCCTCACTATGTTTAACGATTACATAATCTGCCAGGCGTACTTTCAGGATATAAATCTTGGCAATGTTCAGCAGGATATAATAATCGTCCAGTCTTTTTTGCAGTACCCCGTTGAGTCTTTGTAATTCCTGCAGCCGTTCGGCCCCGGTTTGGTCACTGTTTGCCATCGTTCTTCCCTTCTTCCCTTTGCAGAAATATCTATCTTTACGTCATCCTTAATTAAAGCCTTTTTTTAGTTAACGCACTCAACCTACAGGCAATTACTTTAAATATTTCGCGAGCGTAGCATATAAAGTATTGGGTTCAATAGGCTTGGACAAATGGTCGTTCATACCGCTGGCATGGCTGATGGCCACGTCATGTTCAAAAGCGTTGGCCGACAGGGCGATGATAGGCACCACCGCCGCATCCCCCCTGGGCAGAGCCCGAATCTGGCTGGTAGCCTCGTACCCGTCCATGAGCGGCATCCGGATATCCATGAGGATGGCGTCGTAGTGATACAAGGGGGAAATAATAAATTGCTGCAGACCACGCTGGCCGTCTTCCGCCAGGTCCACGTACATGCCCTTGTCTTGAAGCAGGGCCTTAATGATTTTCTGGTTCAGCGGGTGATCCTCGCACACCAGGATATGTTTGCCTTTAAATTTAGCATCATCGACTGAGGCTGCCTTTTGCAGCTGCTGCGCCTGATTATCTGCTTCCGAGATACAATCATGCACCGTGTCGATAATGATGCGGGTACCTTTACCTGGCTCGCTTTCTACCCTTATTTTTCCGTGAATGGCCTCCACGATCCTTTTGACGATGGGCAGACCCAGGCCGTAGCCGTTGCCGGGCTTATTTTCCTGGCGGTGTTCCTGGGTAAAAGGTTCGAACATCACCTTCTGGAAAGCCTTACTCATACCGATGCCGTTGTCAATGATTTCCCCATGGCCGGCCATCTTTTTCGTTCCCGGTACCAGGTCATAACGGACGATCAGTTTAATGGTACCACCCTCAGGCGTATACTTGGAAGCGTTCCGGAGCAGGTTAAAGAAAATCCGGGAAATACGCATCCGGTCTGTCACCACCAGGTAACCCGGCGTCATGCTGATTTCCGAGATAAATTTTTGGTTGCTGGAAGCTATAAACGGCTTCACCACCGCCGCCAGATACGCCTTAATGGTTTCGATACTAATGGGCTCGGGACGTAACTCCATCGTGCCGCTTTCAATCTTACTGATATCCAGAGTATCATTAATCAGGCTGAGCAGGAACTTGGAAGAAACATCAATATCATCCAGATAGGCTGCTGTCTCCTTCGAGATAACTTTCTCCTTGGCCAGGTACACGGAGCCGATAATACCGTTCAGGGGCGTGCGCATATCATGGCTCATCCGGTTCAGAAACTCCGTCTTGGCGTTGTTGGCCTGTTCCGCAGCCCGCTGAGCTTTTCGTACTTCTTCCAGATGGCGTCTTTCCACCGCATGGATTTCCGTCACGTCCTTGCGGGCGATAAGGATACAGTTGGGATCACCCTGCAGGTAATTAAACCGCCACGCCATGTCCTGGCCGTCCTTAGTGGGAAAGGCCACCCAGTAAATTTTTTCCCGGGCCAGTTGGGTCTGGATATTTTTGATGCTGCTTACCTTGATTGCTGCCGCCGCTTCATCGGGCCGGATAATTTTGTGCAAGGCGTTTTCTACCGCCTGGGTATAACTAATTTCTTTAATCCTGGTGCTGGCAAAATAACTCTTCCCTTTATCGCTATACTCAGTCACCTTACCTGTATGCAGGTCCAGCAAGGCAATAAAATCAAATTCCTGTCCCACCAGGCTGTCCACGATCTGCTGCCATTTTTTTTCTTTATCAATATCAATGGAGTACGAGGCGCCTTCCAGGTCGCCGGTAACAGGATTTTTAAACATATTGCCAAAAGTCCTGGTCCAAATCAGCCGCGCTTCCGTACTCTGACACTGGCATTCATAGGTAAAATTGGTAGTACCTGCCGCAAACATCTGCTGCAGATGTTCTCTGTTAATCAGGTCCCTAACCATCCGGCGCTGCTTAGCGTCAGGAATAATTTTCAGGAATTTAGCAATAAACCCGTCCATGGTAGGCGCCACTAAAGCCCGGCGTACCGCCTCGTTTTTCACTAAGCCAGGGTCACAGATATTTTTGGTGATATTAAAATGGAAAGAAGAGATAGAAAGAGGATTATTAGACAGTACCTCGCTGACAGACTTGCGATAAATCTTAATCTTATCTTCTTCTTCCCGGGCCAGCTTTTCCGCCGCCGTGGTATCAAAATGCACGAAGGCCAGCGCCTTCCTGCCGTGCCACTGTACCCAGAAAGCCGTAACTTTATCCCAGGTCTGGTTCTGTTCGTTATACACCTTACGGGTAGTAATTCCATCCCCCACCGGCAGATGCTCCAGGGGACAACCCTCGCAGGGTTCATCCAGCCCGTGGATATACTTATAGCATTGCTTGCCGGTATAATCAGGATCCTGACCGTTAAAACGCATCTCTACGCCTTCCGCATTGGCATAGAGCAACTCATGGGTCCGGGGATCCACGATGTGGATCTTGTTCCCATTTTTCTCCAGCATATTTAAAAATTGCCTACCCAAAAGAGATAGGGATTCATTATTCGCAGCTACTTTACGCACGATGCACCTCTGCTGACACTCTGGATTTTCTTTTAAAATTTACCGAACTATTATAAATTAATTATATATAAGTAATTTATATATAATTAATTCATAAAACCACTATAATTGTAAACCTTTTACGTCTTTTTTTCTATGAATTTGCCAATCTTGAGTTTTTTACTTATAATTTTGACGCAAATTTATATATTCTTGGCTGTGCCCAGGTCTAAACGTTTTATGTTTTTGCACAAAAAAATACAGCAGCATTTAGCCGCCGTATTTTTTATTTTTTGCTCAACAGCTTGGCCAAAGTCTTAAAGAATAAGTCAGGCGCAATAGGTTTGGTGATGTAGCCGTTCATGCCAGCGTCTTTGGCTTCCTGGATTGTTTCTTCAAAAGCTTCCGCCGTCATGGCCACGATGGGGATAGTTTTGGCATCGGGCCGCTGCAGACCGCGGATAGTTTTGGTAGCTTCCAGACCGCCCAAAACCGGCATCCGCATATCCATCAAGATTAGCTGATAATAATTGGGAGCCGACTGCTGGAATTTTTCCACGCCTTCCAGCCCGTTATGAGCCCAGTCCACCTGCATCTTTTTATTTTTCAAAAGCAGCTGGGCAATTTCCGCATTCAGATAGTTATCTTCGCAGAGCAGCACCTGCATCCCTGCCAGGACCTGTTGTTCCAGTTGTTTTTGATCTGCCGCCTGGGCCGTGGCTTCCTCCGGGGTCTTATCCCAGCATTCCAGGGGCAGGTCCACCGTAAATTTAGTACCTTTATAAATCTCGCTCTCCACCGTGATGGTCCCGCCCATGATATCCACAATCCGTTTCACGATGGACAGTCCCAGACCGGTACCCGTAATATTGCCGGATTCCGACCGGTGTTCCTGAGAGAACGGCTCAAACATCTTTTCCATGAATTCCTTGCTCATGCCGATACCGGTATCCGCCACGATGATGCGGCGGGTACAGCCATGTTCCGGAGGCTGCAGCGCGGTTACGGATACATCTACCGTGCCGCCGGCCGGCGTATATTTGATGGCGTTGCTGAGCAGGTTGAGCAGGACTTTTTTTACCTGGATACGGTCCACCCTGATCATCTGCCGGGGATACTTAGAAAAATCCGTACGCAGGCTGACTTGTTTTACATCTGCGGAGGGCATCATGGCCGTCACGATTTCTTCCCAGTACTTACAACCGTCCACCACTTCCGGCTTCAGCGTCAGCTTGCCGCTTTCGATGCGGGACAGGTCCAGGGTATCATTGACCAGGTCCAGGAGCAGGTTGCCGGAAGTCTTAACTTTTTGCAGATAATCCTGTTTTTGTTCCGGTCCCTGTTCCTGCAGGGCCAGTTCCGTATAACCGATGATGCCGTTTAAAGGCGTCCTGAGATCATGGCTCATGTTGGAAAGGAAAGTGGACTTGGATTCGTTGGCCCGCTCCGCCGCTAATTTAGCCCGGTCCGACTGCTCCTTGGCCGCCAGCAGTTTTTGTTCATACTGGTCTTTGCGCCGGAACCAGAAGATAGCAGCAATTACCACGCCTAACAGGACGATGATGATCAGGAACATGGGTGCCCCGTACATAAAATAGTCATGCAGGGTATAATGATATTGCACTGCCGTGTTTTTTACGATGATATCGCCCAAGGTGGCAGCGCTCATGTCCGCCGCTGCTTTTTCTAAAATGCTGAACAGCACCCGGGGACTCTTGTCGGAAACACCCAGACACAAGCCGTATTCCAATGTAGGCAGGGTATTAAAAACCAGGCCCTGATACTTGGCATGGTATACCATTTGTTCATAGGTAACATTGTCCAGCACGGCTGCATCCGCCTGTCCTTCCAGGACCGCCTGCAGGCAGGCTTCTGCATCCGGATATTCCTGGATCTGCAGTTGGCGTTCCAGCAGCTTTTTTTTCAAAAGCTGGTAACCTTTCTGCACGGCAACCAGCTTAATGGTCTCCACCTGCCGTCCCCGGGAAATTAACCCGAAGCGCAAATTCAGGTAGGGCTGGGTCACGATGGCGTTAAACTGCTGGCCGTTCAAAAAATCATCCGGCATCTGCAGGGCCACGTCGCCTTCGCCTTTGCTCAAACGGTCCAGCAATTCCTGCCGGCTCTGGCAATAAATATATTCCAGGGACAAACCGGTCTTGGCAGTCAGCGCCTGCAAATAATCCACGGCAATGCCCTGCAGCTGATCCTGTTCCTCATAAGCCACAGGCTTATCGTGGATATAGGCCAGCACTTTGATTTTGGGTTTACTTTGTAAATAATCCAGTTCCGGACGGGAAAAAGCCGTCACCGTACCGGCGGTATTCTTTTTAAAATATTTCTTGAACAAACGTTCCTGCATGAACAGGTCCGTGGCCTGCACCTTACGCATGGCGGCGTTCAGGTCGGCCAGGACATCCGGGCGTTTTTTGTTCACCACAAAGTAAAAGGGATTCGGCTCCCATTCCGAAAGTACCTTGTAGTCAGGGTAACTGGTGACGTTGCTGAAAATCGCCACATCCGTTTCACCCCGGTCCAGGGCCGCAAACATTTCTGCTTCGGTGGAATATTCCTGATAGGTAACCTTAAAATGATGCTTGGCCGCTTCCCGGTCCAGTAAATATCTTCTAAAAGTAGAAGGCACCGTGCCTACCTTGATGCCGTCAAAGGCCTGGTAATCGTTATAGCCGAAACGGTTATCGTCCTTCCGGCAGGCCATGATCATGCGGCTGAAACCATTAGGCAGGTCGCAGTAATCATACATTTGCAGCCGCGCCGGCGTCCTGGCCACATCGCCGATGAGATCAATGTCGCCGCGCACCAGTTTGGCCTGCAGCTCAGACCAGGTGCCGTAGACAAAATCATACTGCCAGTTGGTATACTGTTTAATCTTGGCCAGATATTCATAGTTATACCCGCTGTGGCTGCCGTCCGGCAACAGTTCCTGCAAACCCGGCACAATATACCAGCCCACCCGGACCGTCTTGGCATTTTCTGCAGCTGCTGCCGCCGCAAACAAAAATAAGCACAATGCTAACCCCAGCGTCAGCAAACAAAACAGTTTCTGTTTTAGTAGTGACAGCAGCGAGCGCATGAGTGCTTACCTCTTTCGGCAATCCTTTTACCATACAGCAAAAAGACATGAAAACCAATATTAAAATTTACAATTATAAATAATCTTCTAATATTCTAATTTAATAATACCATTTTGGCGCAAGAATAGCAACTTTTAATCCCACCGAGGAAATTCTAGCTTGCAGTTAGTAATAGTTGCACTCGTACCTGCGCAGATATACATAAAAAATACTACAGGCCGCAAAACCTGCAGTATTTTTTACTTTTCCAATTCCGGAGTGTAAGCGCCGGCGTTACTTTATTTTTTTGAGCGGTTCCCTGGGAAGGGAATTATTTTTCCTTGGGCGGCTCTTTGCCGAACCACTTCTTGTAAATCTCCGCATACTGCCCATTGGCCTTAATGGCGGCCAGGCCGTGGTTAATCTGTTCCAGCAGCGCCGTGTTCTTTTTGGCCACCGCGATGCCCAGATACTCTACTTCAAAATCGCCGTCCAGGGCCTTGGCAAAATCCTGGCCCTTGGTCAACACGTAATATTCGTTCACAGGCTTGTCGTTGATGACCGCGTCCACGCCGCCGTTCTTCAGTTCCAGGAACGCATCCACGATCGTGTTAAATTCCCGCACCTGGGCGCCCTGCACCTTGTGGGCCACCTCGGCGCCGGTGGAGCCGATGGACACGCCTAAACGTTTGCCGCTTAAATCTTTTTTGCTTTTAATAGTGGTGTTGTCCTTGCGTACCACCAGACCTAAACCGGCCGTGTAGTACGGCTTGGAGAAGCTGACTGCTTTCGCGCGCTCCGGGTTGATGGTCATATCGTTGATGACGATATCCAGGTTGCCGGTCTGCAGGGCGGGGATCAAGCCGTCAAAGGCCAGGTTATTCACCTCGACCTTGAACCCTTCCGCCTTGGCGATGGCCTTGATGATGTCCACGTCAAAACCCAGATATTCTTTCTTGTTCTGGTCCTGGAAACCAAAAGGCGCATAGGTGGCGTCCATGCCTACCTTGTACACCTTGGCCGCCGGGGCCGCGGTCTTAGCCGCCGGCTGACTACCGCATCCGGCCAGTACCGCCACCGCTAAGATTAAAAATAACGCTGCTGCGTACAACTTCTTCATACTTAAGACCTCTTCCCTCATGCGTAAAAAATATTTTAAGCTGCGTCCGCTTAGCGGGCGTTTTATGTTTAGGACCGCACCCGTGTGGTGGCGTTTTATGTTTCTTCTTGCAACTGCAGCTGGTCCCGCACTTTCGTTACCTGGATGATGTGGCTGGCCGCCGTCTGGCAGCAACCGCCCACCGCTGTGGCGCCGGCCTGGAACCATTCCCGGGCATAGGCGCCAAAAGTTTTGTCAGTATCGGTGACGCCGTGCCAGGTCTTGGTCACCGCGTCGTAAACTTCGCCGCTGTTGGGATACACGGCAAGAGGCAGCCTGGTCCCCGTCTGTAAATTCTTAATCGCCGCCGTCATAAACCGGGGCGGCGTACAGTTCACGCCCAGCATCTGCAGATGCGGATGGTCTTTGCTTAAAACCTGCGCACATTCAGTAAGCTGGTCGCCTTCGTTGGTCTGCGCTCCGTCCTTGCAGCTAAAACTAATCCAATAATCTGCGCCTAAATTTTCGGCAATCTCCGCCTCAATCAGAGCTTCGTGCAAAGAAGGTTCCGTCTCAAAGAGCAGCAGGTCCGCGCCTGCTTCCCACAAAAGCTCGGCCCGGCGCTGATGGAATTCCCGCAGCACCTCGTCCGAAACGCCGTAGTGACCCCGGTATTCAGAACCGTCTGCCAGATACGCACCGTAAGGTCCGCAACCACCCAGGCATAACGGATAAGGACGTCCCAGACGGGGCGCTTCCACCCGGCACCATTCCTCCCGGGCTTCCAGGAAAACTTCCACGCTGCGGGCGATGATCTCTTCCGCTTCTGCCTCGCTGTAACCGTGGGCCATTAAACCGGGGATGGTGGCCTGATAGCTGCAGGTAATGCCGCAGTCCGCCCCCGCCCGGAAATACTCCAGATGCACCTGTTTCACCTTCGCCGGTTCTTCGGCCAAGACCTTGGCCGTCCACAGCGCATCCTTAAACGTGCAACCTAAAAGTTCCAGCCCGGTTCCCATGGAACCGTCAATCACCATACGCCCTGTTTGTGCCAGGACATCCTGTAATTTTACTCGCATCTCGTTACCCCGTTGACTAACGTAGACCGGCCACAATATCCGGCCCCTTCTCCTTGTACCGCTAAGTTTTTCTAAAGAAAACTTTTCTGAGATTATAGTGTTTATTGTAGTACTAGAATTACTATTAGTCAACTTGCAATTGCAATTTTCATTTTTTGTTTTTTGACAGAAAATTTCAGGGCGGGCTATTTTTGTAAGCGCTATGCTGAGGTAGGGCGCAGCCGCGTAACGCCGCGGCGACTAACCACTACGCCGAACAAACCTGCCTCAGCGCGCGCGAACACAAAAATAGCCCGCCCTGAAATCATACTTTACGATAACGATTGCGCGGCCGCCCCACCTTGCCGTAATCGTTTTCCACCTGCAGCTGGCCCAGCCCGTGCAGATGCTGCAGATAGCGGGACGTGGTCTGGTACGCCAGCCCCAGTTCCCTGGCCGCGTCTTCCACATAGAACCAGTCCGCCTGGGCCTGACAGTAAGCGCTGACCAGCTCCAGCGTGGCCGCCGTGATACCCTTGCTCACGATGCTGCGGCCTTCCGCCTCCCGCTGCTTGGCCAAAAGTTTTAAATGCACATTGATACGCGCCACCAGATCCGGCACCTTAATAGGTTTGGTAGCAAAATCGCTGGCGCCGGCGGCCAAAAATTCGTCCGCCAGTTCCTGCCGCCCGTCAATAGTAAGCACGATGATGGGCACCCGGTTATCCCGCTCGCGAATCTTGCGCACGGTGACCACGCCGTTCTGCTGGGGCATGTGGTAATCTAACAAAATCAAATCCGGCCGCAGGGCCGTCACCCGGTCCGCCACCGCCAGGCTGTTATTTTCCGTGTACACCTTCCAGCCCACCGCCGTACCGATGGCCGCCAGGGTGTACAAAATATCCTGCTCGTCGTCTACCGCCAGGATGGTAATTCTTTTCGTCATGCCCTTGCACCTCCGTTTTCAGGTTCCGGCAGCGCCGGTAAAATGATTGTCACCCGGGCGCCGCCGCCGGGATTATTTTCCGCCTTGACGGCGCCGCCGTATTTTTGCACCATGTCCCGGACGAAGGCCATGCCCAGCCCGGACGAATGTTTTTGGGAGTAACCGATCTTCCAGATATCGTTAATGTTGCCGGTAAACCCCTGACCGTTATCCGTGATGATAAAGGCCACGCCCTCCGCCGCCCGGTCCACGGTTAAATCGATGGCGCCGCTGGCGGGGTCCACGGCTTCGCAGGCATTTTGCAGCACGTTGATGAGGGCCCGGGATAATCTGATCTTGTTCACTTTTACCAGCGGGTTCGCCAGGATGCGCAGTTCGAACTTGCCGGTACTGGCGTCGTTGAGCTGGGGAATATGGGCCACCGCGTAGCGGGCCAGCTCTTCGGCCCGGATAACCTGCCGGCTGTCCTCGTTTAAAAGTTCGTCCACCATGCCGCTCATCTTATCCACCAGACCGCTGATGTAATCGGCATGCTGCTTGCGCAAATCCGGGTCCCTGGAGATGGAGATGACGCCCGCCAGACCCTGGATGCTGGTCAGCGGCGTTTTGAGATCATGGACCAGGGCGCGCATCTCTCTTAAGGAACGATTTTCCAGCACCTGAATCTCCATCTGGTGGTTCAGTTTTTCCAGGGCCAGTTTTTGTTCCACGGACTGAATCTCAATGGTGTACAAATTGAGGATGCGGGCCAGCAGAAAGGCGTTGGCCACGCAGATCACGCACAGGGACAAGCCCATCACGTTAAAAGTATCGCTGGCGTAGTTCAGGTACGCCGTCGTTTTAATTAAATCAGCGAGGGAGCCGCGGCCGAAATGGTAGGGGCTCAGCAGCGGCACGATGTCCAGCCACTGCACGCCGAAAAGCAGGAGCAGCAGCACCACGGCTTTGTGCACGATGCTGCGGGCCAGGTTCCGCATCTTGCTCATGATGAGGATGGCCAGGATCATGGTGAGGGCCGGCACGCCGAAATCGTAGGTGATATCGTGCAAAAGGTAAATGCTTTCGAAGATGCAGGGGATGAGCAGGATGATAGACCAGCGCACCCACCAGGGACAACCGTGTTCAAAAGTGCCCACCCCTTCGGAGAGCAGCAGCGGCCCCAGGAAAATGGGCAGGGAACGCAGCGTGCTGAGCACGGTTAAAAGCAGCGCCGCCTTGATCAGCGTTACCACGCTGCCGGTGTCGATGCTGCGGATTACCAGCTCCATCAGGCTGAAATGTTCAAACTGCATCAGGGCCGGCGCCGAAACGACGGCGAAAATGATAAAGGCGATGCCGGCCAGCAGGAGGCGATAATTTTCCCGGATATGTTTCTTTAGTCCGCCCACCGCCACCACCCCTTCGTTTGTCCCCGGTAGAGGACCAGCGCCATAAAGACCAGCCAGCCTAAAATAATTACGCGCACCGCGTTAGGCACCACCTGGATAAAATAGACCCGGCTCTGCCCCACGGGCGTTTGTTCCCGGATACCGTACGCGGCCGCCAGCCGTTCAATATTTAAAAAATGCAGCACCGGACGCTGAGCGTTGACGAATGCCGCGGCCAGGCCGTGATTCTTGGCCAGGGAAGGACGATAACCTATCGTCAGGCCCTGCCGCAAAAAAGCCGTGTGTCCCGGGGCGCCAAAGATGACCTGGTTCCCGCCCACATTGATGAGGGCGGCGGGCAGCGCGCCGTGGTTCGCCGCCTTGTACAGCGCCAGACGTTTGGCGATGGCGTCGTCCACAGACTGACTGTCCAGGAACATGCGGCCGGAGCGCTGCGCGGCCTGCCTGGCTAAAGTAATTCCTTCCGGGGGCAGGCCGCCGCCGTTATCGGCGCCGCCGCCCAAACTTACCGCCGCGGAGCGGTAAGGCCAGAGACCGGCCCGGGCCAGCTGGGCTTCCATATCCGGCCAGGTAAAATCGGGCCGGTTGGCGCCCCAGGTGCTGGCGCCTATAGAACTGGTGATGACAGGTTCCGCGCCGATGCTGTGCACCGCCGCCAGCACCGCGATGTTTAACGCGGGGAAGGAGCCGGACATGTTCACGGCTACCTTGTCGCCTTTACGAACGCCGGCCCGGTCCAGCATATCCACCGCCACCGCGGCAAAATCCGGATGAGCGGCCAAATGTTTCGCCGCCGGCGAACCCAGGGTCGTGGTGATAAAAGTATATTCTTCGCCTAAAAGGCGGGGCCCGATAAGCTTTTGCGCCGCCGCCGCCTGTTGGGCGGCTTGTAATTTTAAATTGTAATCCGGCGCCGGCTGTTCCAAGACCGCCTGGCGGCAGACAAAGACCAGGAGCAGATTGACGGCCAGCACCAGGGCCGGGCGCCAGTTTTTCCGCAGGACGGAGCCTACCACCGGCAGCACGGACCCTGCGCCGGGACACGGCCAGTTTTTTACCATAAGAGTCCCTCCCCGGCCAAAACTACCAGCCGCGTCAAGACGATGGCTAGAGCCAGCCACAAGGTGGTGGCCCCAATTCCCTGCCGGGCAAAATCTTTAGCGATCAGGCCCGGGATCAGGTAGCCGATAACCAGGAGGCTCAGTTCCGGCACGGAACTTTGCAACAACAACCAGCCGGCAATTTGCGATACCAAGATACCGGTGAGCACGTAGATTGCGAACAAACGGCGGCCGTACAAAAGCACATGGTCGCGCACCAGACCTACCAGCAGATAGGTAAGCAGGGCGGCGCCATAAGTCCCCGCCAGCCAGCGGGGCTGCTCGATAAACATGGCTAAGTAACCGGCCACCACCACGCCGCCCGGGGAAAACCCGGTCAGCTCGGCCAGCGCCAGAGCGACGGCGATGCCGGAAAAAAGATAGACATGCATGGGCTTAACCTCCGTTCAAGATGGGACGCAGCGTGTCCGGTAAACCTTTGATGTTGCCCGCGGCGAAAAGCGTTAAAATTTCCGGTTGCGAATTTTGGGAAGCTGCCGAAATTTCTGCTTTGGAAATTTCGTTCGGCGCAGAAAATTCTGCGGCCAAGTTTTTAGAAGCCAGCGCGGAAATAATTTTGGCTACATCGGCGCGCGTGGCCGAATTTGCCAGCGCAAAAATTTGCGTCTGCGGATAATTTTCTTTTTGTAAAATATTTTTGGCGAAAGTTATGTCGCCGGTGAGAATAAATGCGGCCGCTAACGGCTGAATATTTTCTGTGGCGGCAGCAGTATTTTCTGCGTCAACAATTTTTTCTGCGCCCGGAATTTTAGCCGCGCCAGTTTCCGTAACTTTTCCCAGCAGTTCGCACAGTTGTACCGTGCGCAGTTTGCGATCCGGCCGGCAGTTTAATAAAACGACGGCCTGTTTACCACGGCCCACGTACTGTTCCCACAGCCAGGCCGTGGAATCCGGATCGTTGGCCGCCAGGGCGTCGATGCAGCGCACCGTTTTTCCCGCCAGCGTCACCAGGTTCACATGTAAATTGCCTGCGTCCGGCGCCGCCTGCTGCATTCCTTTTAACGCCGTCGTTGTCTCCACTCCGGCCAGGTTACAAACTTGCAAAGCCAGGGCCAGATTTTCCGGCACCACCGGATAAGGAAAGCCCTGCACAAATTCCGGCGGTACCTCGGACGCCTCCGCCACCACCATCTGGGTGCCATGCAGGTGCGGCGCCAAAAGTGCCGCCGCTGCGGGTGTGGTCACCAACGTTCCGTGTGCAGGAATGGTGTTGGCCAGGGCCGCCGCAATATTGGTCAGGCCTTTGCCCATCACATCTTCGTGGTCCGCCCGCACATTGGTGATGACGCCGAGGTGCGACTTGATGAGCCGCCGCTCGCAAAAATTTTGCAAATCCGGCTGCAGGGCCATGCACTCAAAGACGATGGTATCAGCGCCCAGGTCTACCGCTTTTTGGATGAGGCCGATATTTTCCCGGATGTTGGCCGGTCCCCGGCGTTTAAGCGGCTCTTCGCTGCCGTCCGGCAGGATCAGCTGCGCCGCCGTGCCGGTAGTTTTGGCTACCACGCTTTTACCGCCGGCCCGCAGTCCTCCGGCAATCAGTCTGGTGACGCTGGACTTACCCCGGGTACCGTTCACATGGATGCGCAAGGACAGCTGCGCTAAATTACGTTCGTGACGCCGGTTTTCCCACAGGAAATACACGAGCAGCAGCGCTAACACGCCGGCAAAAAAGAGTATGAATTCCATGCGCCGCGCTCCTTCCTGAAAAACGGAAAACAAATCCTGGGTGGCTAACCGCTAACGCCGCTACAAAATTGAAACGCTAACCGCTCCACGTTGTTTAAATTACTGCGCCATGATCCCGGTGCCGTTGGCGATAATAAACCTGGCAATTTTAAAACTATAATTAGCCCGGTCTTCGAGGGGCTGCTTGTCGCTGGTCTCAATGGTAAAGGCCGGCACTTTCAACACGCTGTTGGCGTACCAGGCGGTGCTGCCCTTAATAGGATTGGCCAGCACGTTAAACTTTTTCTTGGGCTCCGTGATCTGCTGATTAATATATTCCACGGCGTCCATGGCCAGGAAGGTGCTCTTGTCATCGGTGCCCGGCAAAATGCTTTCGCCCAGGGACTGGTGGTTCTCGTAATTAAAGGCGTAACCTTCGTGCAGGTCCAAAACCAGGGCTACTTTATAATCTTTCATTAACTTCACGATGCCGTAGGTCAGCTGCTCCGCCGGCGTACCTTTTTCTTTGCCGGGGTAAGCCCGGTTTAAATCGCCGGTCTCGGGGAGGGTACGGATCTTTTCCTGCAGCGCCGTCTCGTTAGCCCGGGGCACCACGATGAGCGTGCCTTTGAGGAGCGGCACGTCGCAGAATTTTTGCGCCGCCACAGCGCCAGCCGGTTCGTTACCGTGCACGCCGCCTACCACCAGGACCGCCGGTCCCGGGTTGGCCGATTTGTAAATATAAGCCGGAGTGGCGTACTTGGTACCGTCCATCAGCTTGACCACCGTGGTGGTCTGGGGCGCCGCCTTTGGTGCCGCGGTTTTAGTTTCCGGTGTGGCTGTTGGCTTAGCCGTGCCGCTAACGCCGCAGCCTGCCGCCAGAACTACGGCCAGCAGGCTCAGGAGGCAGAATAATTTTTTGAGCATGGTAACTCCCCCTATCTAATTAATTTTATAACAAAATAAAGAAACCCGCCACAGGAAAATAGACCTGCGGCAGGTTGAGTGTTAAAACAACCGCCCGGCACCGCACACGCTGCTAAAGAAGACGCGCGCCGGCTGCCTGTCAGAGGTTTAGAAATAATAACCCAGGCTGTTCTGCATGAGTTCCTTAAACGTGGGCACGTTGGTGATGGTAATATGCTGGGGTTCTTTCTGGTTATAAACCTTCACGAATTCCATGATCCCGGCAATGTGCCGGCCCACCCGTTCTTCAATAGGATGGCCTTCATCCGTAAAGGGTACGAAGAGGCGGCCGATCTTAGCAGCCTTCACGTACAGGGGATCCTTGCCGGTGAGGATGCTTTCCGGAGAAACCTTGCCGCGCAAACGTCCCTGGGACGGGTTCGGCGTTTCCATAAGGATGGCCAAAGTATCCGTGTAGTCGCCCAGTTCCCGGTGAGTTAAACCGTGGAAGTTTTTCGGCGACGGTTCCAGACGCATCTCAATGCCGTCCAGCTGTAAATTCATCACGGCTTCGGCCGCGATGGGCATCGCCCGCTCGTGAGCCACCATGGCGTCAATAACCGGATACTCCGGAGAAGATTCGTGCATATCCACGGAGATGTTGGCTTTTTCGGTCTTGATGACCTGGACCACGCCGTACGCAACTTTTTCGCTAAAGTTGCCGTCCTTGCGTCCGGGATAAGCCCGGTTCAGGTTACGGGTGTCGCTGCCGGCCAGGGTCTGACCGCTGCCCGCGTGCACATAAATATCCGGGTCCGGCCACTGGTCGATAGAATTGGTGGCGCGGGAACCGAAGCGGAACTTGCGTTCCCCGGTCCTGGTTTTCACATAAATGTAGGAAGGCGTACCTTCCATGGGGTCCGCATGACTGAAACCGCTGTTGTTCACCCGGGGGATGACGATCATCTTGCCCTGGGTGGGCTTGGCCGTTTCCACTAAAAGGGTGGCCGCCAGATAACCGGCCGGTTCGTTAGGATGCGTACCGCCGATGACCAGGATGGCGCCGCCCGGTTTGCCGCTGTCCAGGATATAGACTTCGGTATCGCCGGCCGTGCCTTTAAGGCCGTCAAAATAATCACTTAAATGTTTGACCGCGGTCACGCCGGGGCCAGACTTAATCTCGCAGGGAGTCCGTCTGGCGATATACTGGGGCGTCACTACCGCCAGCACGGCTGCTACGCCGACC
>JAKVKY010000026.1 GCA_022484685.1 Acidaminococcaceae bacterium
CAGCGGTAAGAGGGGCTCGCCTTTGTTGGCGCTAAACATAAAGGTCACCGTATCGGCGCCGTCCGGTCCCGGTTCCCGTTTGGCAAAAGCAAAGGTAAAGTTGCCGTCCGGCATGGCTAAATCCTGTAAGTGGGTCAGCACCGCAGCGCTCACCTGCCTGGCAATACCCTGCCGCAAAGTTGTCAGCTGCGCCGCTTCCCGGTCCAGCTGAACCGTAAGTTTAGCCAGCTGCTGCCTGGCCTGGCTGATGCGGGCGTCCAGATCCTGCAGGGTGGCATACTCTTCCCGGACCTTGGCCAGATAGGCCGCGATGTCGGCAGCGGTGGCGCCGTATTTCTTGTGCAGCTTATAGAGCTGGTCCAGCCGTTCCTGCACCGCGTTAAGGCGCGCTTCGCCGCCTTCCGCGTTTTCCAGATAAACCGCCAGCTGCTGCCGGGCATCGTCCGCCGTGATCCAGGCGCTGTCTAACGCCTCCACTAACGGCTGCAGCTTGTCATCGTAGCGCAGAGCGTCCCGCAAACTTTCCTTGGCTCCGGCCAGGGCGTTCAAAGCGCCGCTTTCAGCGTCCAGGGCGCCGTGGGCTTCCGTCACGTCGTCCAGGATGCGGGCGCCGTTCTGCAGCCTGCGGTTCTCCGCCTGCAGCTCTTCCTCTTCCCCGGGACGCAGTTTGGCGTCCGTAATTTCCTTAATCTCCCAGCCGTAACGGTCCAGGAGCAGTTCCCGGTCGGCGCTGCTGTTTTCCAGGGTCTGCACCCGGGCAGCAGCCGCCTGGTACGCGGCAAAAGCTTCCTGATATTTCGCCAGCACCGCCGCCAGTTTGCTGCCGCCGGCCGCATCCAGGATCCGGAGCGGCGTCTTCGCTTCCAGCAAATCCTGGTTCTCGTGCTGGCCGTGAATATCTACCAACAGACGGCTCAAAGAGCGCAGCACGGTCAGCGGCACCTGGACGCCGTTCACGCTGCACTGGCCCTTGCCGTTCACATTTAATTTACGTTTTAAAAATAAATTCTCGTCGGCCAGCTCGATATCCTGAGCGGCTAACGCTTCCAGCACCTGCTGCTTGCCGGACACGTCAAAGACAGCCTGCACCCAAAAAGCATCCGTACCGCTACGGATGTATTCTGTACTGGCGCGGCTGCCCAGGACGATGCCGAAAGCGTCGATGAGGATGGATTTGCCGGCGCCGGTTTCACCGGTAAAGATGTTAAACCCGGGGGCAAACTCCACCTCTGCGTCTTCCAGCAAGGCAAAATTATGTACATGCAAAGACTTCAGCATAAGTCCTTAACCTCACTGCTATCTTCTTAGCGGCCGGCTCCTGCCAGGGCCGCCCTGTTTACCTGCCAAGCTTATTGGCTAAGCTTGCCTGTGTTACTTACTAACCTTTTTCGCGGTCTTAGCCTTGGCGCCTTTAGTCTTGACGCTTTTCGCCGCCGCCTTTTTGGCCGCCGGCTTCGCTGCCTCCGGGGCCTCAGCCTCTTCCGTACTGCTCACCGTGGTATGGCTGTGCAGGATCAATTTCTGGATGCGTTCCACAAAACTCTGGGCGTGCTCCGTCTTGTCGATAGCCACGAAGATCGTATCATCGCCGGCCACGGTGCCCAGCACCTCCGGCCACTTGGCATAGTCCACCGCAAAAGCCACGCCCTGGGCCGTGCCCGGCATGGTACGCAGCACCACGATATTTTCGCCGCTCTTAATATCCAGCACGGCATCCCGCAGGGTCCGCTGCAAGCGGCCCGGGGTCAGCATGTTCCCTAAATCACGGGGATAAGCGTAACGATAACCGCCCTCGGCGTTGGGAACCTTAATGAGCATCATTTCCTTAATGTCCCGGGAGACCGTAGCCTGGGTTACATGGAAGCCGGCCTGCTCCAGCGCCAGGGCCAGATCTTCCTGGGTTTCGATGTTCTGGGTCTTGATAATTTCTTGAATTCTTGCATGTCTGGAAGTTTTCACGATGTTGCACCCTTTCTTAGTATGCTATTTTTAGCAATTTATTTTACACAAACTTGTTTTTAATTTACTTGCTGCCTGATACTTACAAATTTTTTACGCCAAGTTGCGGAGCGGTTAAAAATCCCGGATCAGTTTTTCCTGCCAGGTCTCGTAGTAGCTGCGCTCCGTCAGTTTCAAAAAGCGCAGGACCTGTTTGCTTTTCACCACGGTCACCGTATCCCCGGCGCCTACCGTGCACACGGTACGTCCGTCCGCCGTCAGCAGCAGCTCTTCGTGAGGCGGCAAAGTTTTCAGGGAAATCTTTTCCCGGAGCGGCACCACTAACGGCCGGGCGCTTAACGCGTGGGCGCAGATAGGGGTGATGACCATCACGGCCAGGCCCGGTTCTACCAGCGGTCCGCCGGCTGACAAAGAATAAGCCGTGGAGCCGGTAGCGGTAGCCAGGATCACACCGTCCGCCGCATACACCGCCGACTTTTTGCCGTCCAGCGCCAGTTCCAGATGGGCCAGCTTGGCCAGAGGACCCCGGGCCAGCACAAACTCATTCAGGGCCAGGTCCCGGTATCTCTTACCGTCCGCCTGTCGCACTTCCGCCTGGAGCAGATTACGTTTCTCCAGCTGGTAGTCGCCCTGCTTTAACCTCTGCAAAGTCTGGGGCAGCTGTTGATATTCCACTTCCGCCAGAAAGCCCAAATGGCCGAAGTTCACGCCAAAGACCGGAGGCTTCTTCGTCATCAGGCGCCGGGCCATCTGCAAAAAGGTGCCGTCGCCGCCTAAAGAAACCGCCGCGGTTAAAGTGTCCAGCGCCACATTTGTGGCAGCGCCGCCTTTACCCCGTCCGGTTGCATAGGCCGCCGTGTCAAAAGCCGCCGCCAGTTTTTCCGGCAGCACCGCCTGAATTTTAAGCCGCCGGCACAACGCCACCACTTCCGGCAAACTTTGCCGGACCTTGGCAATCTGCATATTGGGGAAAATTCCCAGCACCACCGGCGCCGTCTTCCTTGTCATCTTTACCTCCGGGTCCGCACCTGCGAACCACCTTACCACGCCGGCCATTTGTACGGCGTGCCACTCTTACTGACACAACCACGCGTACAGTTGCTGTCCTGGCAGCTTGTGCTCTAATCCAGTTCCCCGTGCGAAGCCTGGACCAGCGCCGCCATACCGGCATCTGTCAGCGTATCCGTACCGGTCGTGGTTAAATATAACAAATATTCAATATTGCCTTCCGGCCCTTTGATGGGGCTAAAGTCCAGCCCCGCCGCCTGAAAGCCTAAAGCCCGGGCGCACGCCACCACCTTGTGGATCACGTCCAGATGCACGGCCGCATCTTTCACCACGCCGTGCTTGCCAATCTTGTCCCGCCCCGCCTCAAACTGGGGCTTGATCAAAGCTACCAGCACGCCGCCGTCTTTTAAGATCTTGCGGGCCGCCGGCAGCACCAAAGTTAAGGAAATAAAAGCCACGTCGATGGTGACCACGTCCATCCGCTCCGGCAGACTGTCTGCTTCCAAAAAACGCACGTTGGTCCGTTCCAGGTTCACTACCCGGGCGTCGTTCCGGAGCTGCCAGGCCAGTTGCCCGTAACCCACGTCCAGGGCGTACACTTTCGCCGCCCCGTTCTGCAGGGCGCAGTCCGTAAACCCGCCGGTGGAAGCGCCCAGGTCCGCCATGACCTTGCCGTGTAAATCAAGGGGGAAAATCTCCAGGGCTTTTTCTAATTTCAGGCCGCCCCGGCTCACGTATTTCAGCTTGCTGCCTAAAAGCCGCAGGGTGCTGTTGGGGTCTACGTTAGTCCCCGGCTTATCAATTTTCTGTTCGTTGACCAGCACTTCGCCGGCCATGATGGCCCGCTGAGCCTTGGACCGGCTTTCAAACAAGCCCTTATCGGTTAAGAGGGCGTCTAAACGTACTTTTTTCAAGATTGTTTCCCCTTGGCCACAGCCTGCGCCAGGGTCTCCGCAATCTGTTCCGGCGCCAGGCCTAAATCCTGGAACAATAACTTTTTATCGCCCTGGGGCACAAACTCGTCCGGCAGGCCGAAACGGTACACCCGGGTCTGAGGCAGCAGTCCCGCCCCGTTTAATAATTCCAGCACGCCGCTGCCCACGCCGCCGGTAAGAATACCTTCCTCCAGGGTGGCCAGCTGTTTATATTGCGCCGCGTGCTGCAGTAACAACTCTTTATCCAGCGGTTTGGCAAAACGCATGTTGACCACGCCGGCGCTGATACCCTGGGCCGCTAACAAATCCGCGACCTTGAGCGCGGTCTGCACCATGCTGCCGATAGCCCACAGACAGATATCTTTGCCTTCCCGCAGTACTTCGGCCTTACCGATAGGCAGATTATGGAGCGGTTCCGCCAGGGACACGCCTACGCCGCTGCCCCTTGGATAACGCAGGGCAATGGGACCGTCGTTATAATCCAGGGCGGTCTTTAACATATGCCGCAGTTCGTTTTCATCCTTGGGCGCCATGATGGTCATGTGGGGCATCTCCCGCAAGTAAGCTAAATCAAAGACGCCGTGGTGGGTCGGACCATCGTCCCCCACCAGTCCCGCCCGGTCCAGACACAGCTTGACCGGCAGCTGCTGCAGGCACACATCGTGGAGCACCTGGTCAAAAGCCCGCTGCAGGAACGTGGAATAAATGGCCGCCACCGGTTTTAATCCCTGGGTAGCCAGGCCCGCGGCAAAAGTTACCGCATGCTGCTCAGCAATACCCACGTCGAAAAAGCGCTGGGGATACTTGGCCGCAAAAGCCGACAGGCCTGTGCCGTCCGGCATAGCCGCGGTAATTGCCACCACATTCTTATCTTTCGCCGCCAGCTGCAGCAAAGTCTTGCTGAAAATATCCGTATAGTTTGGCGCCGCATGCGGATTGGTCAGCTTCTTGCCGGTAGGGATATCGAAAGGTCCCGTACCGTGGAACTTATTGGGTTCCGCTTCCGCCGGCGCATAGCCCTTGCCTTTTTTGGTGACCACATGCACCAGCACCGGTCCCTTTTCCTTCTTCACCACCTCCAGGACTTCCAGCAGTCCCGGCAGATCGTGGCCGTCCACGGGTCCGAAATATTTAAAGCCCATATGCTCAAAGACGGAGCCGGGCATCATCAGATACTTAACGCTCTTCTTCACCCGGTCGATGGCTTCCAGCACATCGTCGCCGTACTCAATATCTTTCAGCCAGCCTTCCACGTCGCCTTTCACCTTGGTGTAAAATTCGCCGGTGCGCAGCTGGGTAAAATACTTGGACATGGCGCCTACGTTCTTGCTGATGCTCATCTCGTTATCATTCAAGATGACCACCAGGCGCTTATGCATGTCGCCTACATGGTTCAGGGCTTCGAAGGACATGCCGCCGGTCATGGAACCGTCGCCGATGACGGCGATGACATTATAATGCTCGCCCTTTAAATCCCGGGCGCTGGCAATACCCATGGCCGCGCTGATGGACGTGCTGGAATGCCCCACGCCGAAAGCATCGTACTCGCTTTCACAGCGTTTGGGGAAACCGGACAGTCCCTGATACTGCCGCAGGGTCTTAAACTGCTCCCGTCTGCCGGTCAGGATCTTGTGGATATAGGCCTGGTGGCCTACGTCCCAGATCAGTTTATCCTGAGGCAGGTCAAAAGTTTTTTCCAGGGCCAGGGTCAGCTCCACCACGCCCAGGTTCGGGGCCAGGTGGCCGCCGTTCACCGAGACGACCTGGATAATATACTCCCTGATCTCCGCGGCCAGTTGTTCTAACTGGGGCAGGGTCAGTTGTTTCAGATCTGCAGGTTTATTAATAGTAGCTAAAATGGAATTGGAGGACATCCTCGAACCGCCTTTCTTAGTTTTTACGATGTGCCATCAGCCGGGTAATCTCCCGCAGGGGCTCCGCCGCCTCGCCAAATTCCGCCAGGCAGGTTAAAGCGCCGGCCAGCGCTTCATCGGCTTTCTTCTGGGCGCCCTCCAGGGTAAACAAGGTCACATAAGTCGTCTTGTGGTTTTTGGCATCGCTGCCTACAGGTTTGCCCAGCTCGGCCTCGGTACCGGTCACGTCCAGGATATCGTCCGTGATCTGGAAGGCCAGGCCCAGGAATTGGGCAAACTGGGTCAGCGCCAAAAGCTGCTTATCCGTGGCTCCCGCCAGGCGGGCGCCGCCCCGGATCGCCGCGATGAATAAGGCGCCGGTCTTACCTTCATGTAAAGTTTTTAATTCTTTTTCGGTCAGCTGTTTGGTCTCGGCTTCCATGTCCAGACCCTGGCCGCCCACCATGCCAAAGTTACCGGCGCACATCGCGGCTTCCCGCACCACGTCCACCAGGACGGCGGGGTCCACGCCCTTCTGCTCCAGCATCACCTCAAAAGCCATGGTCAGGAGACCGTCGCCGGCTAAAAGCGCCGTGGCTTCCCCGTATACCTTATGGTTGGTAAGACGGCCCCGGCGGTAATCGTCGTTGTCCATGCAGGGCAGGTCGTCGTGAATCAAGCTGTAGGTATGAATCATTTCCAGGCCGCAGGCCACCGGCAGGTAGTTGTAACCTTTGCCGCCCACCGCGTCGGCCGTAGCCATCAGTAAAATCGGGCGGATACGTTTGCCGCCGGCCAGCAGGCTGTAGATCATGGCGTCGTCCACCTTGGAGATGCCCTTCTTAGCCGTGCGTTTCTTTAAAAAGCTTTCTACCAGCTGCTTGCGCTCCTCATAATATTTTTGAAAATCCATCTTAGTCCTCCGTCTCCTCGTCCGCCGTTACTTCGCCTAAAGCGTCGTCGTCAGCGTCAGTTTCGTCGTCAGTAGCGTCATCACTGTCGTCGTCAGCGTCGGCATCGTCAACTGCAGCAGCCGCCGTACCCGTCTCGCCGTCATCATCGTAACGGACAATCGCTTCTTTCACTGTACCGGCGCCGTCCGCCAGGGTGGCAAAAGGTTCCGTATGGTAAGTATCGTCTCCGGTGACGACTAATTTTTCCACCGCTGCCTTGGCCGTGTTTAACTTGCCCAGGCAGATCTTGCTCAGCTCCGTGCCGTATTGAAAAGCTTCCAGGGAAGCGTCCAGGGACAGGTCGCCGCTCTCTAAGAGCTCCACCTGTTTTTCCAGTTCGCTTAAGGCCGCTTCAAATTTCATAGTCTTAGGAATTTTTTTCATCGTCTAACTCCTTAATTTCCTGTACCACCGAGATAATCCGGCCGTCCGCCAGCCTGGTGGTTAGTTCTTCGCCCCAGCGTACCTTGTTCACGCTGACTAAACGCGTGCCGTCTTCGCCGCTGACCACAGCGTAACCACGCTGCAGCACCGCCAAAGGACTTACCGCATCCAGCCGCGCCGCTAAAAGACCTAGAGCCTGGCCGCTTTCCTGCAGCTTATCCTGAGTCAGCCGCTGTAACTTTTCCAGGGCCCGGTCCAGTCTTTCCGCCGGTACCTCCAGCAAAGTGTGGGGGTCCTGCAAGATCCGGCTGGCCGCTAAACGCCGGTAGGCCGCTTCCTTGTCCCGGTAAATCCGCAGCAGCGCCTTCCGGCTCCGGCCCTGCAAAGCTTCCACCCGGTACAGATACGCATCCGTATCCGCCACAGCCAGTTCCGCCGCCTGGGACGGAGTGGCCGCTCGTTTATCCGCAGCAAAATCCGTCAACGTAAAATCAGTTTCGTGGCCGATGGAAGCAATGACGGGAATCTTGGACGCCGCCACCGCCCTGACCACCGCTTCTTCGTTAAAGGCCCACAAATCTTCTATGGAACCGCCGCCCCGGCCCACAATTAACACTTCGGCCAGCCGGTGCTCGTTCATAAACTTAAGCGCCCGGACAATTTCCGCCGCCGCGCCTTCGCCCTGTACCTTCACCGGGAAGAGCAACAACTTGACGCCCCGGTTGCGGCGATGGGACACGGTAATGATATCGTGGACCGCGGCGCCCGCCGGCGAAGTGATGATGCCCACCGTCCGGGGATTTACCGGCAGGGGACGTTTCTTCGCCTCGTCAAAAAGGCCTTCCTTGCTAAGTTTGGCTTTGAGAGCTTCGTACTGCTGCATCAGGTTGCCTAAACCCCGGGGCAGCAATGCGTCCACATATAATTGATAGACGCCGTCCCGCTCGTATACGCCCAGACGGCCCACGCATAACACGGTGTCGCCGTTTAAGGGCAGCGCTTTTAAGCTCACGGCCCGGTAGCGGAACATGACACATTTTAAGACGCCGCTGGCATCCTTGAGCGTAAAGTAACAATGTCCGGAAGGATAGCGTTTGAAATTGCTGACCTCGCCCTGCACCTGCAGATGGTGAAAGAGATCGCTGCCTTCCACCAGTTCCTTGACCAGGTCGTTGACCTGGCCCACGGACAGGGTCTTACCTTGCAAAGGTGATCTCATGAAGCTGCTCCTACCCGCCGGGCAAACGCCGCGCAGCCGCTGGCGTTATCCCCGCTGAACTGCGGCGCCGGCACCCACAGGCGCACGGACTGAGCCGCTAATTTTTTCTCAATCAGGGCGCGGATGGTAGCATTGGCCCCCACGCCGCCTACTAATAAAACATCGCTGACCTTGGTCTTAGCCGCGCCGTTAGCTAACAGCCTGGCTAAAGCCAGGCCGATGGCCTGCTGCACCCCGGCCGCCAAAGCTGCCGGCGCCGCGCCTGCCTTGGCAGCCCGCAAAGCTGCCGTGGCCGGTCCGGAAAAACTCAGTGTCAGGCCCCGTACCGCAACTGGTACCGGCGCTATCTCCGTGGCCGCAGCCGCTAATTTTTCTAAAGCCGGGCCGCAGGGAAAACCTAAACCTAAGGCCACCCCCACCCGGTCCACAAACTGGCCGGCATGTAAATCCAGGCTGCCGCCCAGCTCCGTTAACTGATAATGTGCCCCGGCGCCGCCCCGTTCTGCTAACAAAAGATCCGTGGTGCCGCCGCTGGCATGGAGCAGCAAAAAACGTCCTGCCTCCGGTCCTCCTGCTGACCAGACGCCTGCTTCCAGATGATTTTCCTGGTGGCTGAGCTCCGTTACCGGTACGCCCAGGGCCGCGCCTAAAGAACGGGCCAGACCCAGTCCGGCCAGAAAGGCCGGCATATAGGAATCTGCCCGGGGCCGGGGCCTGGCGCTGACGCCGATCCCTGCCACTTTAAAATTTCCTGCCTTATAGACCTGCTGCATCAGTTCCGGCAAATTTCGGGTATGCTGGTACACCATCTCCGACTGCTGCAAACCGCAGCGTCCCTCCTGCACTTGCAGCAGGCGGCGCGCTTCCGTGAGCAATTGGCCCTCGGGGCTTAACAGACAGAGCGAGGTAGTATAACAGCTGGTATCAATACCTAAAAAGGCAGTCTCAGTGTTCATCACGCATCAACTGTCCCAGAACGCCGTTAATAAAGCTGCCGGACTTTTCGCTGCCGTACAGCTTGGCCAGTTCCACCGCCTCATTCACGGCAATGTTCACCGGCTGTTTTTCCTCAGCATACAGCATCTCGTACACCGCCAGGCGCAGGATATTCCTGTCCACCACGGCCATCCGGCTCAGTTCCCAGTTCTTGGCGTGGCCGCTAATCTTGGCGTCAATCTCCGCCAGATGCGCCACCGTCCCCAGCAGCACCTGCCGGGCATACGCTACCGCAGCCTCGCCGGCTTCCACGCCCTGGGCATCCATGGCAGCGGTTAAAGCGGCTTCCGGTTCCGTCTTGGTAAAATCTACCTGAAACAAACTTTGTAAAACTAATTCTCTGGCAATCCTGCGACTCATAATTTACCCCTTTATCTGTGGTAGCCGGGTGGTAACAGCCTGTCCAGCCATTCCATCAGGTCCTCTTTCCTATCTATCTTGTAACCGATGAAGAAACCGCCCAGCACAAAAATCAGCATGAACAGCGTCCGCCAAAAGCCGATGAGCAGGAACAGGGCGCCGATCAAAAGCCCCGTCACCGTGCACAGAAAGCGGCCGCGGTAGTTTTCCCAGATATCATGAATTATATCCTTAAACATCCTTGTGTGCCCCTTTCTTATGCCTTACCCTGCTTGGTTTCCTTAATCTGCTTAAAGAACAGCTCGATGTCCCCGACTTCCATGCCCAGGACTTTCTTGATGGTTTCCTTAATATTGGTCTTCACCTCGTGGGTGACCTCGTACACGTTCACCCCCGGCTCCAGGGAAGCGTTGATCCTGGCGTCCACGGCTTTATCCGCCATCTTCACCACGACCTTCACCCCGTAAATCCCGTACACTTCCTGGGCGATATCGCCGATGTAATCTTCCAGGGCCCGTTTGGAAACTAAAAGCTTGCCGCCCTCTTCCTCACTCAGGGTCAGGGTATTGACGCCCAGGGCGCCGATACCGGCTAAGAGCAGCCGCACGCTGACGCCCAGCAGGATAATGCCGATGAGGGCATATTCCCAACTCCCCGGGATAGTCGCGATAAAAGCCAGGGTGGCGTCCTGCGGGATGACGCCCAGACTCCCCAGGATCAGCAGTATGGCTACCACCGCCATGAGGAAAGTATATAAAGTTAAGATAATCCTATCAGTTATCCCCACATCCATCACTCCTTATCTCATTCACAGTTAGCATTTATAGTGGCGCTTTGGGAACCGGCACTGCGTCCTGCCCCTCGGTTTCTTCCAGGCTTTGTTCCAGGATGGTTTTCTTGCGCCGTTCCACGCCTTCCACATGGACATCCACGTAGTTGACCTCGTACTCGGTCATGTTTTCCACGGCTTCTTTCACATTCTTTTGAATCTTGAGGGCTACCTCCGGGATATTGACCCCGTAGGCCACGATCACGTACACAAAGACATTGACCGTCTTGCCTTCCATCTTAATGCGCACGCCTTTGGCCAGGTTGCTCTTGCCAAAGAACTTGCTGATGCCTTCCCGGAAACCGGTGCTCATGCCGATGACGCCGCTGACGTCACAGGCGGCCAGGCTGGCCACGATACTGATGACTTCGTCCGCTACCTCGATGTAGCCGATGCCCGGGTCCGGATGTTCTTCTTCCTGGTCCGGCGTAGCTACCGCTGCGTGCAGATCATTAGGAGCCGTGGCTGACGCCGTTTGCTCCGGCGTAACTGCCGGCGGCGTAGTGGTTGTCGCCGTCGCCTCTGCAGGCAAAGCTGTCCCCTGACCGGCAGCCGTTACTTTCTCTTCTTCTGTCATGACGGGACCTCCTTCACCTGAGTGTAAGTCGTGCATAAATATTCCGTATTATTATACCATATAATTCCCAAATGCGCATCTTTTTGCGGGGTCAGAACATAAAAAAACCGGCTGCCTTTCGGCAACCGGTCTCTTAACTGTAAAATTAATTACATGCCTCTTCTCTTGTTGTAGCAATCGCGGCAGTAAACCGGGCGATCCATGGACGGACGGAAAGGAACTTCCGTTTCCTTACCACAATCAGCGCAAACTGCTTTGAACATCTCACGGGTCTGGCCGCCATTCATGCGAGCTTTACGAGCTGCACGGCAAGCAGGGCAACGGCCCGGCTCATTGGTGAAACCCTTTTCAGCGTAGAACTCTTGCTCAGAAGCAGAGAACACGAATTCCTTACCACATTCACGGCATACTAAAGTCTTGTCTTCATACATTTCAAAATCACTCCTTCGTTTGTTCATACCCCATAAGGACCACTAGTTTGAGCCAGACTTCCTCATGTAGCTGTTGGAACATGGAAGAAGAGATAAGACTCCTTGGCGACCACTGAGATACCTTGAAAATAGTATATAGCATAAATTCCCAAAAAGTCAAGGAAAACTTCATAAAAATTTTGAAAATTCCTAGCCTTGGTACTAAAAAAGTAGTTCCGGCTAACTTTTTAGCGCTCCGGGTAACAGGGGCAGCCGCTTTTACAGCACCTTTTCCCCCGGCAGACACCATTTTACCAGAGTGTCGTCCTGTTGCCGGACGTCTTGCGGTAAAAAGTCGCGTTGGCAAAATTTAATACCGGCCGGTTGTCCCAAAACTCAAAACAAGTGGTCGATAAATTTTCCAGGCGCAGCCGCCACATATAATTCAAATCCAGCCCCAGCAGATAACAGATCAAAGTCCGTAAAGAGCCGCCGTGGGACACCAGCAAAATATCCTTGTCCGGTCCTTCCTGGGCCTGAATACGCTGCCAGGTCTTGACCATCCGCTCCTGCAGGCTGCCAAAAGTTTCCCCGTCCCGGACCCGGAGCTCCTTGGGCCGGATAAAAAACTTGGCCCACTCCTCGTGGTCCAGGGCGTCAATTTCTTCGTGGTTCAAACCTTCCCAGGCGCCAAAGTGAAATTCCCGCAAATCCTGCTCGGCATGCACCGGCAGTCCGTGGGGCGCCGCCAAAATCTCCGCCGTCTCCCGGGCCCGCTGCAGCGTGCTGCAATACACGGCATCCAGGTGGATATTTTTAAAGAAGGCTGCCGCGTCCTGAGCCTGGCTGCGGCCCCTTTCGTTCAGCGGCGCATCCATCCAGCCCTGCAGTTTACCGCCGGCATTGGCCACGGTTTCCCCGTGCCTCACCAAATATAATTTACCCAACTTTATCGCTCCTCCAGGGTGCAGACTTACCTGCCTTACTTCTGCTGTTTTTGCTGCGCCTTCAGGGAAAACTCGGCTTCTTCCTTGTGCACGCCCGCTTCATCAAAAGTTTCCATCTCTTTATAGGCCTTGACGCCGGCCTTGAGCAATGTCAGACACGCCGCGGCGCCTACCCCGCTGCCGCCGGGCAGATTCAGCCGCAAAGGCGCTGTCCATTTAAAATAAGCTAATAAAATATCCAAACCTGGTTCCCGCGACACATGGCTGGCAAAACAATACTCCGCCGCCGCCGGATTAAACTTGGACGCCGCCACCGCGGCTAAAAAGGCGCTGACCCCGTCTAAAAGCAGCGGCAGCTTCTGCCCCGCTCCCTGCAGGATGGCCCCGGTTAAAGCTGTTACCAAGGGGTCCTGGACCCGTTCCAGGAAGAAATAGGGATCAGGCTCCGTCAAAAACTTTTGCCAGACCTCCGGTTGCGGCGCCGGGTTCAAACTGCCCAGCAGCAGTACCTTGGCCTGCTCCTCCCCGGTATATTCCGCCGCCAGCATGGCGCCTTCCTCAATTAATTCGTCGGGCTGCTCCCCGGTGATAAAGACCGGCGCCGTGACCACGTCCACCTGACGCGCCACCACTACCGCCGCATCCTTGCCGCCCAGGGCGCGTTCCAGCTGTTTGCCGCTGGTGCCGTTACCTAACAGCAGCAGCACGCCCGGTTCCGGCTGCACCAGATCGTCCTTGTCCACGGAACCGATGATGGCCGTGTACCGGCTGGTCATGGTTTCCAGCTGGGCCAGGGACCCTACCGGCTTAATCAGGTTGTCAAAATGCTGCTGGGCATTCTTGACCAGATTCTGGTTCACCGGCACAATTTTTTGGACCAATTCTTCAATATGCATGTTCTCTCCTTACCTTAAGATATTGTGGTTATACAGCACCAGGGCGCTGAACAGGAAAAACACATCGCCGCATTCGGTTAAGAAACCAAAAGTGTCGCCGGTAAGTCCGCCCAGTAAAACTTTAATGTACCAGGCCAACAGCAGTCCTAAGATTAGCGCTGCCGCCGCCGGCAGAAAATAAACAGGACCTACCAGATAAATAAAGAGGGCGGCTAACACAAAGGCCAGCACCGTACTGGCCGGGGTAGCGCCGTTCTTAAACATGGCGCCCAGTCCGCCGGGCCTGGCATTGGGAAAATGGATGATGTACAGCACCATGAACGTCCTGGTAGCCACATACATCACCAGCATCAGATCCGGCAGCAGCACCTGGGGCATGGCCATGAACAGGGCCGCCTTGGTCAGCAGCAGCACGATGACGCCGATGACCGCGTTGGCGCCTACATGGCTGTCCTGCATGATTTCCAGTTTGCGGGCCCGGTTGCGGCCGCTAAAAAGGCCGTCGCAGGTATCCATGAAACCGTCATACATCAGGGTGCCGATAAAAAACAGCTCCGCCGCCAGCAGCAGCACGCCGCTTAAAACCTGGGGCAGATGCGCCCAGCGCTCCGCGTACACGATCCAGGTCATGAGGCCGCCGATAATGAGGCCGATGACCGGGAAGAATTTCACGCTGCGGGCAAATTCATCGGGAAACCATTTATCCCGCCGGGTGAGCTGCACCTGGGTCAAAAATTCTAGTCCCGTAAAGAAATCCCGGATATAACGGGTCCAGCCGCTGCTTTGTTCCGGCAGATGCAGGTAAAAATGTTTCCAGAATCCCTGCTCGCCTTCCAGCTCCGTCCCCTTAGTTTTTAAATTTTCCGCCTGCTGCGTATCGGTGGCAATCTCCGCCACCTCTTGCGCCGCTGCTGCATCTAAACCTGCAGCAGCTTGCGCCGCTTCCGCTTGACCGGCCGCCGCCATTTTTTCCTCGTCCGTCATACTTCTACTCCAAATCCTGATACGTGCCCAGAGCCAGCCGCAAAAGGCCGATGGCCAGGGAAGCTCCCGTACCTTCGCCTAAACGCATGCCGGCATCCACGATAGGTTCCAGACCCAGGGTGGCCAGCATCTTTTTGTGCGAAACGTCCGAACTTAAATGGGAACACAACATATATTTGGCACAGGCCGGCGCGATGCCGTAAGCAAGCAAAGCCGCCGCCGTAGCATTTACGCCGTCCAGCATGGTGGGAACGCCGCGTCTGGCGCCGCCTAAGATCATCCCGGCCAGACCGGCATGGTCATAACCGCCCACCTTCATCAAAATATCAAAACCGTCCCGTTCCAGGGGCGTGTTCTTGGCTAAACCATCCCGTACCACCTGGCGCTTGATGGCCATGCGCTCGTCGTTGATGCCGCTGCCCCGGCCGACGGTTTCTTCCGGGTCCAGACCCAGGAAAGCCGCCGCGATGGCCGCCGTGGAAGTGGTATTGGCGATACCCATCTCGCCGGTGGCTAACAGGTTACAGCCCTTATCAATCATCTCGTCCGCCAGATCCATGCCCACCTGCAGCGCCTGCTTAGCCTGCTCTTCCGTCATGGCCGGTCCCTGGGTAAAATCATTGGTGCCCCGGGCCACTTTCAGCTGCCGGACCTTTTTATAAGGGGACAGGTCAAAGTTCGTACCTACGTCCACCACTACCACGTCCATCCCGGCGTGGCGCGCCAGCACATTGGCGCCGGCGGTTTCCCGCATGTAGCCGTTCACCATCTGCAGCGTCACTTCCTGGGGAAAGGCGCTGACGCCATACTTGGCAATCCCGTGGTCGCCGCACATGAGCAGCATCACCGGTTTTAATAAACGAGGCACGCCGCCCACCATGGCGGCATAGTTTGCCACCAGATCTTCCAGCTTGCCCAGGCTGGCGCCCTGGAGTTTTTCCCGCCAGGCTTGTTGTACTTGCTGCCTTACTGCCTCATCCGGCAGCTTAATCGTTAATTTTTTCACTTTATGCACCCGTAAACTTAAACGCTAATTTTTTAATATCCACAGCCTGTCCGGCCAGCACGTAGTACACATGATCCGCCGCGGCCCCCACCTGCTGGTTCACCCAGCCGGCTAAATCCTGAAACTCCCGGGCCATAGGGTTGGCCGGCACGATTCCGCCGCCCACATCGCTGGCCACAAAGACCACCGTCTTTCCGGTAGCCCGGGCCGCATCCAAAACTTTGGCAATCCGTGCCCGTACCGCCGCCGCTTTTGCTTCCGTCGTTCCCTGCAGCGGCTCCTTGCCGTAAATCAGGTTGCTCAAATACACGGTCAGGCTGTCGAACAAGATGGCATCCGCCGCCTGTCCCGCCACCGGCAAAACCGTTTCGGCCGCATAAGGAGCTTCGTAATTCACCCAGCGCTGTTTGCGGCGCTCCTTATGCAGTTTCACCCGCACCGCCATCTCGTCGTCCAAGATCTCGGCCGTGGCAAGATAGGCGCCGATGGCGCCCTGGTGCAGGACATATTTTTCGGCAAACTCGCTCTTGCCGCTTCTGGTACCGCCCAAAACTAAGACCAGTTCTGCCTTCATGCTTCCGCTCCTTATGGCAAAAAAGGCCGGAAGAACGAACTTCCGGCCTGCCTTTTTTTACTTACCAACCTCAGTTTCCACCCGGGCTAAGATAAAGCACAGGTCGGAAAGGCGGTTGATACAAACAAGCACATTGTGATTAATCGGTTCCGTCTCGTTCAGACGCAGCAGCTGACGCTCCGCACGCCTGGTAGTGGTCCTGGCTAAATCCAGGGCGGCCGCTCCCTTGCTGTCGCCGGGAATGAGGAAATGGGACAGCGGTTTCAGCATGGCATCATACTTATCGATGGTCTGCTCAAACAGGGTCACATGTTCCGGCTTAATATACGGCTCGGGCAGATTCAGGCTGGCTACGTCGGCCATGATGGACATGAGCAGTTTCTGTACCTGCTGGATGGTCTCCCGGACATCGTCCCGTTCTACGAAAGCACGGGCCAGTCCCAGGGCCGAATTAATCTCATCCACGCTGCCATAAGCTTCCACGCGCTGACTTTGTTTGGCCACGCGCTGGCCGGTGTAAAGACCGGTCGTACCTTTATCACCCGTACGGGTATAAACAGCTGCTTTTGTCATCACAAAACCTCCTCGTCACTAAACGACAGGCAGGCCGGGAAAATTCCCGGCCACCTGTGTACCTTCTCAGATCAAAATGCGCTGCGCCTCAGGGCGCCGTGTCTTAGTAAATTTCTTCCGGTTTGAAGAAATTCTTAATTTCGCGGGCAGCGCTTTCTTCGCTGTCGCTGCCATGGACGATATTCTCGCCGATATCCAGGGCAAAGTCGCCGCGGATGCTGCCGGGAACGCTGTCCAGAGGATTGGTAGCGCCCATCAGGCCACGAACAGCCTTAATGGCGTTGTCGCCGGAAATAACCATAGCGGCAACCGGACCGCTGGTGATAAAGCTTACCAGTTCGCCAAAGAAGGGTTTGCCTTCGTGCTCAGCGTAATGGAACTTAGCCTGAGCATCGCTCATCTTCACTAACTTTAAAGCTGCTACGGTCAGGCCGCGGCGCTCAAAACGGGAAATAACCTCGCCAATTAAATGTTTTCTTACTCCATCCGGTTTTACTAAAACCAAAGTCTTTTGTTGCGTCATGTTCATCGCTCCTTAATTTTATTTTTCATTTATAAAAGCGGTTGACCCGCGTCTATAACTTGCTGAGCGGATGCTCCGGCTGCCAGGCAGCCAGCCTCCGTACTTTGCCGCAGCGCCTTCCGGCCTGCGTTTGTGCTGCAGCTTACGCTTCCAGCAACTTGGCGTACGCCTTCTTATCCAGCTTTACGCACAGGGCTGTGATCAGTTTCACCGCCGCCTCATAATCCCGCACATCAATCACGGACTGATGGCTGTGGATATAACGGGTGGGCACGCTGAAGACCAGGGTCAGGACCCCGGCACCTGTCATGTGGATGCGGGCGCCGTCCGTGGTGCCGCCTTCACCGTAAACAATCTGCACCGGCACCTTGAGCTGCCTGGCCGTGCTGACCGCCAGCTCTTTTAAGGCCGTGTTGCAGAGGATGCCGCCGTCAAAAATCGTGATGCCGATACCCTTGCCCATCTTAGCCGGAGCAATGTCATCGGTCACGCCAGGAGTACCGCCGGCCGCACAAGTATCCAGGACAAAAGCTACATCCGGCTGCAGCAGGTTGGCGCTGGTCTGCGCTCCCCGCAGGCCTACTTCCTCCTGAACGGTACCGACGCCGTACACGGTGCCGGCATGAGCTTTCTTGGCCAGGTTTTCCATGACGTCCGCCATGATGGCGCAGCCGATCCGGTTATCCCAGGCCTTGCCGGCCAGGATATTGCCCTGGCCTAAAACTGCTACCTTCACATCCGGGGTCACGGGGCAGCCCTCGTAGACGCCCAGTTCCCTGGCTTCTTTGTCCGAAGCCGCACCGATATCGATATACATATCTTTCTTCTCGACGACCTTGGTGCGTTCCGCCGCCGGCATCAGGTGCGGCGGTTTACTGCCGATAACGCCGGTCAAATCGCCCTTCTTGCCGTGCAGGATGACCCGCTGGCTCAGGCAGACCTGGTCGAACCAGCCGCCGATAGGATAGAATCTTAAAAAACCTTCCTTGGTAATATACTTGACCAGGAAACCTACCTCATCCATATGACTGGCCAGCATGATGCTGGGCTCGCCCTTGCTGCCCGCCTGGGTAAAGATAATGCTGCCCAGTTTATCATAACTTACCTGGGCCAGCTTGCCCAGACGCTTTTGCAAAAGTGCTTTCACCGGGCCCTCAAACCCGGAAATACCGCAGACCTCGGATAATTCCACCAGCCTGCTTAACTGTAGTTTGTTCACACTGCTATCTCCTTTGGGAAAAGAACTACACCGCCCGCTTACCGGGCAGCTTGATTGTCAACTTACTGTTGGCGTACGTTTCCAGCTTAGTTAACTTATGCTTCTAACCTACGCTTCCAGCTTACTTAACTTACGCTTCCAACTGACCGGCGGCCCGCATAGCCTCCGCCTGTTTATGCAGCAGGGCCACCCGCTCTTCCGTAGCCGGATGGGTGCTGAACATGGTTTGTAAATCCCGGGCGCTAAAAGGCTCGATGATAAACAGATTGGCCGTAGCCGGCGTAGCGTTCATCATGCTGCGCTGGTTGGCGTAATTTTGAATCTTCACTAAGGCTGAAGCCAGGTAGTCCGGATTACCGCACAGCTGACCGCCGCCTTCATCCGCCTTATACTCCCGGCTGCGGGAAACCGCCATCTGAATTACCGTCGCGGCCAGCGGCGCTAAAAAGAGCAGCAGCAGTCCGACGATGGCATTGCCGTTATTCTCCCGGTCCCGGCTGCCGCCAAACCACATGGCAATGTGGGAAATAGTGGTAATCACGCCGGCCATGCAGGCGGCGATGGTACAGGTCAGGATATCATGATTGCGCACATGGGTCATCTCATGGCCCAGCACGCCTTCCAGTTCCTTGCGGTCCAGCACGTTGGCTAAGGCCGTGGTCACACAGACCGCTGCATGCTCCGGGTTCCTGCCCGTAGCAAAAGCGTTGGGCTGGGGATCGTCCACGATATAAACTTTCGGCATGGGAAGTCCCGCCTTATCCGCCAGTTTTTTCACGATGCCCCACAGCGCCGGCGCCGTCTGTTCGTCAACTTCCCGGGCGCGGTACTGGGCCAGCACCATCTTGTCGCTGTTCCAGTAAGCATACAGGTTGGTGGCAATAGAAATTACCAGCATGATCAGCATGCCCTGGTTGCCGCCAAAATATTGGCCCACCAAAACCATGAGGATGGTGAGCAGGGTCATCAAAAAGGTTGTTCTTAACATATCTTTTTTCTCCTTACTTCAAAGCCGCGGCTGCGGCTTATTTAGAGGCAGCTGCCTTCCGGCAGACAAACCTTCTTAATATTATACCAAAAAAAGCTTTAGCTTTCAATTTGCTTCTGCACCCCCTGGAGCATGTTTGCACAATTTTCACGAACCTTGCGTTTGAGCAGCGGGTTCAGCATGCCGGCAATCATGGGGATGCCAAACTCAAAATCTACGCTCAGGCTGACCTTTACCCCGTCCTCCGTATCAGTCAGGGTCCAGGCGCCGGCCATCTTTTTTAAATCGCCCGTGGTCTGGGCATAGGTAATCTTAAACTGCTCCGGGTAAAAATTATCCCGCTCCGTCCAGCTGATACGCCGGCCGTCCACCTCGCTCACCCACCGGGTCAGGTCCGTATGCTCGCCCTGCTCGATAATTTCCACGCTGACCAGGTTAGGCATAAAGCGCGGATAAGCGGTCATCTCTTTGATGACGTCATAAATTTTTTGTTTACTACCTTTGATCAGAATCTGGGAAACTACCTGCGGCATAACGCCACCTCCCGTTTATAAATCGTCAATGGCCGCCGCCACTTCCTGCAAAGCTTCCCGCAGCTGGGTCAGCACCAGATCCACCACCGTGGTGGGCATGCACAAAGGCGGCTCGAAGCGGATCACCTTGGGATTATTCAAAGTATAGGCAATGATAATATGCCTGGCAATCATCAGCGCCATCAGCATCCCGCCGGCGCCTTCCCTGGTTAACTCCATGCCTAACATCATGCCCCGGCCCCGCACATCCTTGATGACCTGGGGAAAATCACGCTGCAGTTCCTGCAAACCTTTTTTAAAATAAGCGCCGGTAGCCTTGCCCCGGGCCAGTAAATCTTCTTCCTCGATGACCTGCAGGGTAGCCAGTCCGGCGGCACAAGCCATCTGGCCGCCGCCAAAGGTGCTGGTATGTAAAAAGGGATTCTCAATCAGACCCTGCCAGGCCTGTTCCGTACCGATGACGCTGCCCACAGGCATCACGCCGCCGCCTAAAGCTTTGGCCACCGCCATCAAATCCGGTTCCGCGCCGTCCTGGTTCACGCCGAACCAGGCCCCGGTCCGGCCGATACCGGTCTGGACCTCATCCGCGATAAACAAAGCGCCCCGTTCATGGCAGAGCTTTTCCACCGCTTTTAAATAGCCGGCGGGCGGTTCAATGATGCCGCCTTCCCCCTGGATGGGTTCCAGGATCACGGCCGCGGTAAATTCATTCACCGTTTTCTGTAAAGCTTCCAGATCGCCGTAAGGCACATGGGTAAACCCGGGGAGCAGCGGCTGAAAAGGGTCCCGGTACAAATCCCGGCCCGTAGCGCTGAGCGCCCCAAAAGTTTTGCCGTGAAAAGAGTTCGCGGCCGCCACAAAAGCCGGACGGCCCGTAGCCAGCCTGGCAATTTTCAGGCAGCCTTCCACCGCCTCGGCGCCGCTGTTCACAAAAAAGTTATATTGTAATTTACCCGGCGTCAGCGCAGCCAGTTTTTCGGCTAAAAGCGCCGCCGGTGCGTTAAACAAAACTTTGCCGCACATGGGCATGGCGTGCAGTTCTTTTTCCACCGCCGCCACCACCTTGGGATGCCGGTGCCCGATGGCAAACATCCCGTAGCCCCCCAGACAGTCCACATAGTCCGTCCCATCCGTGTCCGTGATGGTCCAGCCGCTGGCATGGTCTTCCACGCCGGTCAGGCCCATGAAACGAAACAACCGGGTGCTGGACGGATTAAGATACTGCTCGTATTTTTTCAGTACTGCTGCTGCTTCCATGACTGCCTCCTAACGCACCAGGGCGGTAACCGGCACCATCTGGATGCCGCTCTCCTGTATTTCCTTACCGTAATAAGTCCAGGCCGTAGCCGTAGCCGGACGGGCATGGCAGATGACGATGGCCGTGCCGTAACGGTCTGCCAGTTCGGCAGCTTCCAGCATCTGGCTGTGGATGCTTTCCACATCGGCCACGTTATCCAAAAATAATAAGTTCTTTCCCGTAGGCACGCCTAAACGGCGGGCCGTAAGCTGGGCCACGCTGGCGCTGCTGGTGGCGCTGTCCACAAAGAACAGGCCCCGGCTCTTAATCGCCTTCAGCGTCGCCACCATCACATCCGTATCCGAAGTGGAACGGCTGCCTTCGTGGTTATTGACGCCGCTGATCCCGGGCAGCGTATCGATGGCGTTCAGCACCAGGCTCCTGATCTGGTTGTCGTCCATTCGGTTCAACACCGTATGGCCCGGCTCCGAGATCTGGCTGGCATCCATAGGTTCCATGGGCAGATGTAGCATCGCCACTTTCCCGGCGCCTGTCACCAGATGCAGCACGTCGCTGCTATAAGGTTTATAGGGAATAATAGCATAGTTAAACGGCAGGCCGGTCTTCACCAGCTTGCGCACTGGGTCCATGCTGTAGCCGCAGTCATCAATGATCACCGCCAGCTTGCCGCTGTATTTCTTTTTCGGTGTGGTACCCGGTTTTTTCTGGGTACTGGGTTTACGAATATCCTTATCCACCTTGGTCAAATTACCGTTGTGGAAGAAATAAATAGTATCCGTCGTATATGTCTGGGTGCCTTTGCCGGCCTTGACCTCAATACCTAAATCCAGCCGGTAGGAATCCCAGCCGTTATAGACCGCGGTCCTTTCGCTGATGACCTTGACCTTGCTGCCCTGCAGCTTGGATTTTACCCAGTCCGACGCACCCTGCAGATCCGTTGTCACCGGCACGCCGATGGCTAACTGGCGCTTGATCCAGGTCACGTCGCCGCCGGTAGCCGCAATCTTTTCGTTGGCGTCTTCCCGGGCCCGTTCCTGCAGCTGCCAGTTATCTTTTTTCTCCAGCAGGATATTATCCACGGTACGTAAAGCTTCCTTGGATTCTTCCGTCAGGTCAAAAGACTTCTTGGCTTCCAGCACATCCACCGGTTCATTTTTGCTGACAGCATAATAGAGCCCGCAGGCCATGGCGATGGCAATAAAGATCACCACCAGGATGGCCACGAAACCTTGTTCCTGTTTTCTTGTTGGTTGTGACTCAGGCTTCAAAAACATGCTGCCCTCCGTAACTTGACTCAGGCACGGGGATGCGCCTTGGCGTACACCGCCCGCAAACGTTTATTGGTTAAATGAGTATAAATCTGGGTCGTGGCAATATTGGCATGCCCCAGCATTTCCTGCACGCTACGCAAATCCGCGCCGTTATCCAGCAGATGGGTGGCAAAAGAATGCCGCAGGACGTGAGGCGACACCGGCTTGGTGATGCCGGCTTCCCTGGCGTAGCTCCTGATAATCTGGAAGAAACGCTGCCGGGTCATCTCTTTATCGCCCTGGCTTAAAAAAACATAGCCCGGGTCCGGTTTTTCTTCCAGCAGCTGGGGCCTGACCCGTTCCAGGTAATTGTGCAAAAAGGCCACGGCAATCTTGCCCAGAGGTACGATCCGTTCCTTGGAACCTTTGCCAAAGGCTATGATGTACTGCATCTCCAGGTTGACGCCATCCACTTTCAGGTGCATCAGTTCCGACACCCGCATACCGGTGGCGTACAGCACTTCCAGCATGGTCCGGTCCCGGTAGCCGTGAACCGTATGTAAATCCGGCTGGTTGAGGAGCGCTTCCACCTCGTCGGTGCTCAGTACCCGGGGTAAAGCCAGGCCCTTGTTTCCTGCTTCCACCACTTCCGCCGGATTCACTTCCAGGTAGCCTTCCGCCGCCAGAAAACGATAAAAGGCCTTCAGCGCCGCCAGTTTCCGGGCAATGCTGGCCGCAGCCAGTCCCTTCAGTTTCAGCGACGTGATATAGTCAATAATCTGTTGTCTGGTTACGCCTAAAAGCCCGTCTTCCTGTAGCTTCAGCGCCTGCATGAAAAGCTTTAAATCCCTGGCATAAGCCTGACGCGTGTTCAGCGCCAGTCCCAGTTCTACCTGTAAATATTCCAGGAACAAGGCTACGTAATGCTCCATCTTGCCCCCTAAAAAAGAAAAACAACGCCCGCGCGCCGTTTTTCTTCTTCTGTTTCAACTGTGCTGCTTAGCGCTTGATGGCGCTTTCCGGCTGCATGATCGTAATATTGGTCACCGGAGAAATGGTGGAAACCGCATGTTTGTACACCAACTGCTGCTTACCATCATTCTCAATGATGATGGTGAAATTATCAAACCCGCGCACCAAACCCCGCAGCTGGAAACCGTTGACCAGATAAATGGTCACTGCCAGATTTTCTTTCCGTACATGGTTTAAAAAACTGTCCTGC
>JAKVKY010000027.1 GCA_022484685.1 Acidaminococcaceae bacterium
AGAACGGCAAGCTGGATGTAGGTGGAGCGGTGGGAGCGGGAACCATTACCGTGACCCGTTACCGGAAAAACGCGGCGCCGTTTACCGGTTACGCCAACCTGGTCAGCGGCGAGATCGCCGAAGATCTGACCAGCTATCTCTATACTTCGGAGCAGACGCCTTCTTCCGTGGCCCTGGGTGTTTTAGTGGCGCCCAGCGGTCAGGTGCTGGAAGCCGGCGGCTATTTTATCCAGGCCCTGCCGGATTGCGACGAAGAAACCCTGGACCTCCTGGACGCCAACGTGCGCCGCTTGCCCTATGTGTCCCAGATGCTGGAACTGGGGTACGGCCCGGAAAAGATGATCGAGCTTTTGGGCCGCGGTCTGGAAACCCATATCCTGGCCACAAAACCGGTGCAGTTTAAATGCCGCTGCAGCCGGGAACGTGTCTTGCAAACTTTAGCAACCTTGCCGGCCGGGGATTTACAGGAGCTGGGCCAGGATGCGCAGACGGAAGTGCATTGTCCTTTCTGCAACGAGACCTATCTCTTTACCAAGGCAGAGATACAGGCTTTGTCTAAAAGTAAATAAAGCTTTTGTGACCAGCGGCTGTACGGCGGCTGGTCAAATTTTGCCCGGCAGGTAGTAACAGGCAAAAGCAAGTTGTGACAAATATAGCTTGACAAAAACGAACAACCGTTTGTATAATAAGGACAAGGATAGTTCTCACAGGAGGTAAAGATTAATGGCAACAACTGAACGCGATAAAGATAAAATGCGGGCCTTAGACAGCGCCATGCACCAGATTGAAAAAGATTTCGGCAAGGGTTCCATCATGAAGCTGGGTGAGGCCAGTGCCAAGATGAACGTGGAAGTCATCCCCACCGGGGCCCTGACCCTGGATATTGCCTTAGGCGTTGGCGGCATCCCCCGCGGACGCGTGACCGAGATTTACGGTCCTGAATCTTCCGGCAAGACCACCGTGGCCCTGCACATGATCGCTGAAGCCCAAAAGCTGGGCGGCTATGCGGCGTTTATTGATGCGGAGCATGCCCTGGACCCGGAATACGCCAGGCATTTAGGCGTGGATGTGGACAATCTGCTTATCAGCCAGCCGGATAACGGCGAACAGGCTCTGGAAATTTGCGACGCCCTGGTACGCAGCGGCGCCATCGATATCATCGTCATCGACTCCGTGGCGGCCCTGGTGCCCCGCGCCGAGATCGAAGGCGAGATGGGCGATTCCCATGTGGGCCTGCAGGCACGGCTTATGAGCCAGGCCCTGCGGAAGCTGACCGGCATCATCTCCAAATCCAAGTGCGCCACCATCTTCATCAACCAGATCCGTGAGAAGGTGGGCGTCATGTTCGGCAATCCGGAAACTACTACCGGCGGCCGGGCCTTAAAGTTCTATTCCACCATCCGGCTGGAAGTACGCCGTATCGAGACCATTAAGAACGGTACCGAGAGCATCGGTTCCCGGACCAGGGTCAAGGTGGTCAAGAACAAGGTAGCGCCTCCCTTTAAGCAGGCGGAATTCGATATCCTTTACGGCGAAGGCATTTCCAACGAAGGCTGCATCGTAGACCTGGCGGCGGACATGGACATCATCCAGAAGAGCGGCGCCTGGTACTCCTATAACAACATGCGTATCGGCCAGGGTAAGGAAAAAGCCCGGGATTATCTGAAAGAGAATCCGCAGGTCTGCAAGGAAGTTGAGAAAAAGGTGCGTGACCTGACCATTAATAAAGTGGTAAGCGAAAGTGAAGGTGCGCCTGAAGATGCCGTGGCAGAAACCAAAGAAGAGCCTGACGACAAGTAATCAGGCCTATGAGTTTGCCTTAAAGCTGTTAGGCAACCGGGATTACAGCGAGCAGGAGCTGCGCAGCCGTTTACTACGGCGGGGCGCGACGCCGGAGTTCTGTGACCAGGTGGTTGTGAAGCTGAAAGAGTACCATCTTTTGGACGAGCAGCGTTACGCCCGCAAGGTGTACGAGGCCTGGCTGGACAAAAAAGTGTACGGTCGGCTGCATTTGCAGGCGGAGCTGGTAAAAAAACAGGTGGAGCCTAAGTATATACCGGCCATCCTGGCTCAGTTCACCGAGGAAATGGAACAGGAACGGGCCCTGGCGGCTTATGCGGTGATAGCGAAACGTCAGGACGGCAAGTACGACTGTACTACGGAAAAAGGTGTAGCGGCCCTGGTACGTTATCTGACCAGCCGCGGCTTTTCCGTACCGGCCCTGCACCGGGTTTTGGCAGAAGCCAAAAAACAGCTTCTGGCTCAGTAAATTTTCAGAGAACAGGCGTTTCCGGCGCCTGTTCTTTTTTATTAGGCCGTGGGGACGATAATTCTCGCCTTTTACTTGACTTTTAGGCCTATTTTATTTACAATTATATTGTCCAATCGTGTGTAATTAATGTTTGATGTTTCCTGCTTCGGCAGGAAGGCCCCGCATTAACTAAAAGGGGCGGTTTTGCTTATTCCAAAAGGGGCAGCACGAGTTGTTGCCCGCTTTTTTATGTTAGAACAGGGGGAGGTGAAAGTAAATTTTAGGAACGATTATATTCGCTTTTGTAGCTGCCATCGTCGGCGTGGGTTGCGGTTACCTGGTACGCAAGAATATTGCGGAAGGGAAGCTGGCCAGCGCTGAGGAGCGTGCCGACCGCATGCTCAAGGAAGCACAGCTGCAAATTGACGCGAAAAAGAAAGAATCTTTGCTGGAAGCAAAGGATGAGATTCACAAACAACGTACCGAAATGGAACGTGAGAATAAAGAGCGCCGCATCGATCTGCAACGTCAGGAACGCCGCCTGGTTCAAAAGGAGGAAAACCTGGACAAGAAGATTGACGCTTTCGAAAAGAAAGAGGAGCATCTGAACTTGAAAGAAACCAAGCTCAATGCCTCTCAGGAGAAAGTGGACGCGCTTTACCAGAGACAACTGCAGGAGCTGGAAAGACTTTCCGGACTCAGCAGTGAAGATGCCAAGAAGGAGCTCCTTGCTGCCGTGGAGGAAGATGTCCAACACGACACTGCCAAGATGATCAAGGACATGGAGCAGAAGGCAAAAGATGAAGCGGACATGAAGGCTAGGGATATTATTTCCACGGCTATTCAACGTTGCGCCGCAGACCACGTGGCTGAAACTACGGTTTCCGTGGTGGATCTGCCGAACGACGAGATGAAGGGCCGTATTATCGGCCGTGAAGGTCGCAACATCAGAACCTTAGAAACCCTGACTGGTATTGATTTGATTATCGATGATACTCCGGAAGCGGTTATTATTTCCGGTTTTGATCCCGTAAGACGGGAAGTTGCACGTATTGCCCTGGAGAAACTGATTAACGATGGCCGTATCCATCCTGCCCGTATTGAGGAAATGGTGGAGAAAGCTCAGAAAGAAGTAGAACAGAGGATTAAGGAAGCCGGCGAACAGGCCACCTTCACCGTAGGTGTGAATGGTCTGCACCCCGAACTGATTAAGCTTCTGGGACGCTTAAGATATCGTACCAGCTACGGCCAGAACGTACTCAACCATTCTGTCGAGGTAGCTAACCTGGCAGGCATCATGGCTGCTGAGTTAGGCGTGGATGTAACCCTGGCTAAACGTGCCGGTTTACTACACGATATCGGTAAAGCCGTGGACCACGAGATGGAAGGTTCCCATGTGGAACTGGGCGTCCAGGTGGCCAAGAAGTATCACGAATCAGAGAAAGTTATCAACGCTATCGCATCCCATCACGGGGATACGGAAGCCACTTGCGTGGAATCCGTACTGGTAGCCGCAGCGGATGCAGTTTCTGCAGCACGCCCCGGCGCCCGTCGCGAAACTCTGGAAAGTTACTTGAAACGTTTGACGCGATTGGAAGAAATCTCCGAATCCTTCGAAGGCGTGGAAAAGTGTTATGCTGTCCAGGCCGGCCGGGAGATCCGGATTATGGTTAAACCTGACGTGATTGACGATACCAAGGCAGTGCTCTTGGCGCGCGACATTTCCAAGAAGATTGAAGAGGAAATGGAGTACCCCGGTCAGATCAAGGTGGTTATCATCAGAGAGACCCGGGCTATCGATTACGCTAAATAATTGCAGTTTTAAAGCCGCAGGCTTTTGTCTGCGGCTTTTTTATGTTATAATATACTAGATTTAATTTTTAAGTGGTGGAGGTTGGAGCATGAAGATAGATGGTGCCGGCGGTTGTTTTGAGAACAGGATGTACGAGGTTTCCCGGCAGGTAGCCTGGAAGTTTGTGAAAGAATGTATCGCGGAGATGGATTTGGCCGTGGAGACCATGGACGAGAAGAATTGTCTAGCCAGCGGCAAGCTGCAAAAAGATGAAGGCAAGGGCATCTTTGCCATGCTCTTCCAGAACAATCATCATAAATTGTTCCAGGCCGCGGTGCAGGAAGCTGATGATGCAGGTACGGTGCAGGTGGTCTTTGACGTGCACAAGAAGGTGCCTACCGCTTATCAGTGGAGCAAGCAGGACGGGGAAGTCAAGGACTTTTACGAACGTTTTGACAAGAAGCTGGAAGAATATTTGCATTTTGCCGTATGTCCCCATTGTCATGCCAGGGTAGACCGGCAGGTAAAGTTTTGTCCTAACTGCGGGAAGGCGATGCAGTAAATAAAAAAACCAAATGCTGTACGGCATTTGGTTTCTTTAATATCAGCTTATTTTGCTTCTACAGCTTCAGCTTTAGGAGCTTCAGCCTTGGGAGCTTCGGCTTTAGGAGCCTCAGCAACCGGTGCTTCTGCTTTGGGAGCTTCAGCCTTAGGAGCCTCAGCGACCGGAGCAGCCTGAACACGGGTTACTTTACCGGAACGCAGGCAGCTGGTGCAAACATTCATGGTCTTAACCTGATTGTCTACAACAACCCTAACCCGTTGGATATTGGGTTTCCAGGTCGTCCTGCTCTTTCTATTGGAGTGGCTGACCTTGTTGCCGGCCATAGCGCCCTTACCGCAGATTTCACATGTGTTGGACATTTCACTTAACCTCCTTGCACAGACTAGATTGGGTCTTTGTTGCAAATTTAACAAAAATATCTTACCATAGCAGGCACATAAAAGCAAGTTTTATTTTGATGGGGAGCGTGAAAATATGAAATGGTGGCAGGAAAGCATCAACACCTTGAAGGGTATCGGCCCTAAAAGGGTGGAAGCTTTTGCCCGTTTAAATATCCAGACCATCGGCGACCTTTTGAATTTTTATCCCCGTCTGGACAGCTATATTGATAATTCCAAGATCCTGACCATCAAGGAGCTGGCCACGGATGGTTCCCTGCAGCTCTTTAAGGCCACCACCCTCAGGGCGGTGGAGCGTTACAGCGCTGGCGGCAAACGGTACGCCATGGTGACGGTGCGGGACGAGACCGGCTACGCCACCTTATTTTTATTTGGCGCCCAGACCTATGTGGCCCGGCAGTTAAAACCGGACCTGGAAATCTTAATCCGGGGCAGGGTGAAACCGGGACGCAGCACCAAGACCGTCAGCGAAGTCATGTTCCAGATCCTGGATGCTAAGCACGGCGATACCCTGCAGGGCATCCAGCCGGTGTACAACCTGACGGAGTCCCTGACTCAGACCGTGCTGCGGCAAAGCGTGCGCCGGGCCCTGGAACTGGCGGTAAAGCTGGGCAGCCCGGAAACGATTCCGGAACCTCTGGTAAAAAAATACGGTTTCTTAAACAGGCTGGCCTGCCTGCAGAACATTCATTTTCCGGAAAGTATGGCCCTGCTGGCGGCCGCTAAACGGCGGCTTATTTACGAGGAACTGTTTTTGCTGCAGTGCGGCCTGTTGTTAAACCGGGAGCATAATCACGATGACCGGGCCGGCATTAAGCACGGACCGGACGGTAAATTGGTAGCGGCCTTGCTGCGCGGCTTTCCTTTTAAACTGACGGCGGCCCAGGCGAAGGCCTGGCGGGAGATCAGCGACGACATGGAAGGGCGCCAGCCTATGCACCGGCTTTTGCAGGGCGATGTGGGCAGCGGCAAGACGGCCCTGGCGGCTTTAGCTTTGGCTAAGACGGTGGAGAACGGTTTTCAGGGCTGCCTGATGGCGCCTACCAGTATCCTGGCCCACCAGCACCTGGAAACTTTGCAGGCATTTTTTAAAGATACGGGCGTGCAGCTGGCCCTGCTCACCAGTGCCACCAAGGCGGCGGAGCGGGAGCAGCTGCTGAACGACTTGGCGGCGGGCAGTTTGCAGATCTTGATCGGCACCCATGCCCTGTTGCAGGAAGATGTGCAGTTTGCCCATCTGGCCCTGGTGGTTACCGACGAGCAGCACCGGTTTGGCGTGAACCAGCGGGCGGCCCTGGTGAATAAATCCGGGTACGCGCCGGATACGCTGGTCATGACGGCTACGCCTATTCCCCGGACCCTGGCGCTTACCGTGTACGGGGATGTGGACCTGTCCATCATGAAGGGCATGCCCCCGGGACGCAAGCAGGTCCGGACCTTGTGCTACACCGGCGAGATGCGGGACAAGGTTTACGCCGGTCTGGTACGGCAGGTGCGGGCGGGACGGCAGGCCTACGTGGTCTGTCCCTCTATCGAGGAAGTGGAGGGCAGCGACCTGGCCAGTGTGAACGATGTCTTTATCCATCTCAAACGTACCTGGCTTAAAGATATTCCCTGCGCCCTGCTGCACGGCAAGTTAAAGAACAGCGAGAAAGAAGCCATCATGACGGCGTTTGCCGCCGGCGACTTAAAGGTGCTGGTGACTACCACGGTCATCGAGGTAGGGGTGAATGTGCCCAATGCCACGCTGATGATCGTGGAGAACGCGGACCGCTTCGGGCTGGCTCAGATCCACCAGCTGCGGGGACGGGTCGGCCGCGGTGAGCAGCAGTCCTTCTGCGTGCTGGTCACGGATAATCAGGCGCCGGAAGCTTTGGCCCGTTTGAACGTGCTCCATAGCTGCAGCGACGGCTTTGAACTTTCGGAAAAAGATTTGGAATTGCGGGGCGCCGGACAACTCTTTGGTCTCCGGCAGCACGGCTTGCCGGATCTGTACGTGGCGGATATTTTGCGGGATACGGATGTGTTAGTGGCCTGCCGCAAGGATGCCCAGAAAGTTCTGGCAGATCCGCAATTGCGGGCGCAGGTGCTCACCGCGGTGGAGAACCAGTTCGATGAACGCTTCGCCAATATTTTTAAGAATTAACGGCGCCGCGGAAATGGCGGTGCTAAAACGCCGGCAATACCTGCGGCGGCGGTCCTGTTACCGGTGAAGTTTTTGCAAACAGGCTTGCTTTTGCCGGGGAGCGTGTTATCATAAGATTATTAAAGTTACGTGACACTATATAAATAGAAGGATTTTATGGAAACATCAACAGATACCAAACAAGAACTAAAGATGGAACCGGCAGCGGCGCCGCACAAGTGCCCCTGGTATGAGGACCCGGACGGCGTGACGAAGATCGTGGCCCTGGTCCTTTTGGTAGTTCTCTGTGCCGCGGTGTATTTTTTCTGCGGTGATTTCGTGGAAAAAACTTTCCGCCTGGCCATCAGCGGCAACGTCAACGGCTTAGCGCATTATCTGCGTTCTTTCGGCCCCTGGGCCGTGGCCGTCAGCTTTTTCATCGACGTGCTTATCAATTCGGGCAGCGTGTTCCCGTCCATCTTTATGTCCACGGCTAACGGCCTCATCTTCGGCCTGCCCCTGGGCATCTTAATTTCCTGGCTGGCGGAGACCACCGGCGTAGTTATCAGCTTCCTGCTCATGCGTTTCTTTTTCCGCAACAGCGCGGAAGGCATCATTAAGAAAGCGCACCGGCTGCAGGATATTGATAACGCCAGCGCCAAGAACGGCATCTACTGGATGACTTTCGCCCGGGCCCTGCCGTATTTCCCTTCCGGTATCCTGACCGCCGTGGGCGCGGTGAGCCGGATGAGCATCAAGGATTATATCATCGCCAACCTTATCGGCAAGTTTCCCTCCACGGCCCTGGAAGTAGTCATCGGCCACGACGTGGTGAACCTGCGGGCCCACAGTGTGCGGCTCACGGTGCTGGTCATCGTGGCGGCGATTATCTTTTACGTGGTTAATAAATATGTATTGCGCAAAAAGGCTGAGGATGAAACTAAGTCCGCGCCTCCTACAGAATAAAATACACCCTGCTTGCGGCTATAAAACCGCAAACAGGGTGTCTTGTTACCTGGGAGTTTTTGGCTGACGGTACTGTGAAGATCCGGCCAGTTTGAGGCGGGGCAGTTTTTGGTACGGTCAGGTTTAAACGGTCAGGTTTAAAAACTTAGTCCAACTGGGCGGCCAGCTCCGGGAAAATGCTGAGGCTGCGTTTTAAGATGCCGTGCATGTAGGCGATGGCCAGACCGTAGTTAGTCATGGGAATCTGCTGGGCCGCCGCTTCCCGGTACCGGTGCTGCATCTCTTTTTCGTTGAGCATGCAGCCGCCGCAGTGGATGATGAGCTTGTAGCTGCGCAGATCCGCCGGGAATTCGCCGCCGCTGGTCCAGGCAAACTGTAATTTTTTGCCGGTAAAGCTGGTCACCCAGCCCGGCATCTTCACGGTGCCGATGTCATCGCACTGCCGGTGGTGGGTGCAGCCTTCGGAAATTAAAACTTTGTCTCCGTCATGCAGTTTCTTAAACGCCAGCACGCCGGCGATGGCTCCCGCCAGGTTGCCTTTGTGCCGGGCCATGAGGATGGAGAATGAGGTCAAGGTAATGTCAGCCGGCGTGTCAGCATTAACTTTCTTAAAAGCCTGGCTGTCGGTGATGACCAGCTGAGGCGGCGTCTTTAAAGCGGCCAGGGTCTGGCGCAGGCTGTCTTCTTTGGTGACCAGGGCATGGGCGCCTGCATCCAGGATATCCCTGATGGTCTGCTGCTGGGGCAGGATGAGCCTGCCTTTAGGCGCGGCGCTGTCTACCGGCACCACCAGCACCACCATGTCGCCGGGATGCAGCAAATCGGCCACGATGGGTACGGCCTGTGTTTGGGGCTGAAGCCGGGCCAGGGTTTCTTTTAAGGCATGGATGCCGTTTTTAGTGGTGCTGCTGACCTGGCAGCTGACCACGCCGGGCAGCTGGGGCAAGGTACTTGCGCCGGCCAGATCACTTTTATTGTACACTAAGACGACCGGCAGTTTGCGGGCCCGGACCTGGGCTAAAAATTTTTCTTCCTCTTGGCCCAGGCCGCTGGCCGCATCCACCACCAGCACCACGATGTCCGTCTTCTGGAGCACCTGGTAGGCTTTCTGCACTCTCTGGGCGCCCAGCTCGCCTTCGTCGTCGATGCCCGGAGTGTCGATGAACATCACCGGTCCCAGGGGCAAAAGTTCCATGGCTTTATACACCGGGTCCGTGGTGGTGCCCCGGACCGGGGAGACGATGGCCAGATCTTGGCCGGTAAGGGCGTTGATGAGGCTGGACTTTCCGGCGTTGCGTTTGCCGAAGATGCCGATATGCACCCGTTCCGAGGCGGGCGTGGCGTTTAAACTGCTCATAGTCACACTTCCTTGCAAGTTCACTGAATTTGTTTTATGATACGTAAGACGGTGGTCTGTTGCTACCGTACCTAATTATTATACAACGGGCGGGCCTGCGAGAAAAGACCTAACTGAGGAGGGATGCAAGATGCCGGCGCCACTAAAGATGTTAATCATGGCCGCGCCCCTGGGCACGGGACACAAGATGGCGGCGGCTACCCTGGCTCGGGAAGCTGCCCGGCAGGGCTTTACCGTGGTGACGGCGGATGTGTTCAGCTTTCTTCCGGCCTGGCTGGGGCGTCTCATCCTCACCGGTTATGGTTTGCTGCTAGACTGGTGGCCGGACGGGTACGCCTGGTTGTACGGCTGGGGCAACAGCCATACCGGTTCCCTGCGGCTGCGTTCCTTGATTAATCACTTCCTGGCCCGCCGGGCCCGGGCTTTTCTCAGGCAGGAGCAGCCGCAGGTGGTAGTGGTGACCCATGCCACGGCCGCCGGGATCCTGACGGCTTATAAAAATAGTTTTGCGCCACATTTATATGTGGCCGGCGTGGTCACGGATTTTGTGGTGCACCGCTGGTGGCTTTATCCCGGTATCGATGTGTACTTTACGGCGACCGGGGTGGCAAGCGTCCAACTGCAGCAGCTGGCTGCCCAAACTCTGCCGGGCGTACCGGAAATTGTGACGACGGGGATTCCTATCCGCCGGCATTTCAGCCGCCTGACCTACCTGCATGCCCGGGAACAGTTTCACTGGGAGGCAGGGACCCTGGTCTGCCTGCTGGTGGGCGGCGGGGCCGGACTGCTCCCCATGGAAGCCATCGTGGAAAAGATCCGGGCGGCTTATCCCAAGCGGCTGCAGCTGGTAGCCGTCACCGGGACCAATACAGGGCTGGCCGCCGCGCTCAGTAAATATCCCGGCGTCACCGTGTACGGGTACACGGAGCAACTGCCGGACCTTTTGATCGGGGCGGACGTGGTGGTGACCAAGGCGGGCGGTTTAACTTTGGCGGAAGCGTTAGCCGCCGGTCCGGAAATCATTATCTACCGGCCCTTGCCGGGACAGGAGCAGGGCAACACCGCCTACTTTATCGGTCAGGGTCTGGCCAGCCTGGCCCGCACACCGGAGGAAGTTTTGCACCTCCTGCAAAATTACCAGCGGCTCCCGGAAAGCGAACGGGCCGCCCGGCTGCATAAACGGCAGGACGTAGCCGAGCCTCTGGCGGCGCAGAACCTTATCCGCTGGCTGCGGGAAAAATTTACCGCTGCCACCGGCAAACAAGGTGAGAAGTTTTTGTGAACTGTGCCGAAGGGGTTGACTTGCAAAATTAAAGTATGTTATCTATAATAGGAAGTATATTTTTTGACCAGCCTTGAAAGGGGGAGTTAAGTGGAACGATTTTATTGGGCAGCGCTCAGCGCGTTTCCCGGACTGGGGCTCAGGAATCTGCCGGCCCTGGTAGATTATTTTGGCAGCGCCCGGGCGGCGTATACGGCCAGCCGGGAAGATTATCTGGCGACGGGGTTACCCCTGGAGCCAAAACATCTGGGAGCTTTTCTCCGGAAACGACGGCCTGAATATCCAACGGAACTGGCGGAATTTTGTGCCAGGGAGCAGGTACAGGTCCTGTGTTATGCGGACCCGGAGTATCCGGAGCAGTTAAAACATACAGCCATGCCGCCGGCAGCCTTGTACATCCAAGGCAACCTGCCTCAGCTGCAGCAGGGTCTGGCGATGGTAGGGTCACGTGACGCTTCCGCATATGGTTTAAAAGTGGCCAGGGCTTTTGCCGCGGATTTAACGGCGGCAGGTCTGGTGATTATCAGTGGTGGAGCCAAGGGCATCGACACCGCGTCCCACGAAGGGGCGCTTACAGGTGGCGGTCCCACAGTTGCTGTTCTTGGCTGCGGTATTGACATAACTTATCCCGCAAGGAATGCCTCTCTTTTTGCCCGTATCCGTGAAAACGGCGCGGTGCTCAGCGAATTTCCGCCGGGCACGCCGCCGCGGCCAGGCAATTTTCCCCAGCGCAACCGTATTGTCAGCGGTCTGGCCCGGGGCATCCTGGTAGTGGAAGCCGCCAAACAAAGCGGCGCTATGATTACGGTGGGTTTTGCCCTGGAAGAGGGGCGGGATGTTTTCTGCGTTCCCGGCAGTATCTTTTTACCCAACTGCGCCGGCTGTCACAGCCTGATCAAGGCCGGGGCCCGGCTGGTAGACCGTCCGGAGGATATTCTGGAGGAACTGCTGCCGCAGCAGCCGTTAGTGCGCACCGGTCCTTCGCTCTTTAGTGAGCCGGACCTGGAACTGACGCCTACGGCCCGGCAGTTGTTAAATCTTTTAAGTGCGCAGCCGCAGGCACTGGAAGATATTTTAGAAAAGACCGGGCTGGACCTGGCCACCGTCAGCAGGGACCTGCTGGATTTACAAGTCAAAGGCGTGGTGGCAATGCTGGCCGGCCAAAGATTTTATCGCATCTAAGATGTAGTAAGTACCGTTTTTAGGAGGATGACATGGCTAATAATTTAATCATCGTAGAGTCTCCTACCAAGTCCAAGACCATCGCCAAGTTTTTACCCAAGACATACGCGGTCACGGCTTCCATGGGACATTTGCGCGACTTACCTAAAAGTTCTTTCGGCGTAGACCTGGAACATGATTTTGAACCTAAATACATCAATATCCGCGGCAAGGGCGACCTGATCAAGGACCTGAAAACCAAGGCCAAGAATGCCAAAAAGATTTATCTGGCAACCGACCCTGACCGCGAAGGCGAGGCCATCAGCTGGCATCTGGCGTTCCTCCTGGGTCTGGATTCGAAGGCTGTCTGCCGCATCGAGTTCCATGAGATCACGGAGAGCGCGGTGAAGAATGCCTTAAAGAATGCCCGCACCATCGATATGGATATGGTGGACGCCCAGCAGGCGCGCCGTATCATCGACCGCATCGTAGGTTATAAACTGAGCCCGCTGCTGTGGCGCAAGGTCCGTAAAGGCCTCAGCGCCGGCCGTGTCCAATCCGTGGCCGTGAAGATTATCGCCGACCGGGAAAAGGAAATCAAAGCCTTTGAACCGGAAGAATACTGGACGCTGCAGGTTAAGCTGCGCCAGGATGCCAAGGCGCCGATTTTTGCCGCCGACGTGGTGAAATTTAAGAACGAGAAGCTGGCTTTGCACAATGCCGCCGAAACCCTGCAGGTGGAACAGGCTTTGGCCAAGGCCGCTTACAAGGTGGAGGAAGCCGTGCGCAAAGATGTGCGCCGCCGTCCGCTGCCGCCCTTTACGACCAGCAGCCTGCAGCAGGAAGCCGGCCGCAAGTTAAACTTTACGACCAAGAAGACCATGATCGTGGCCCAGCAGTTGTACGAAGGTATCAACGTGGGCAAAGGCGGGTCTGTAGGTCTGATCACCTATATGAGAACGGATTCCGTGCGCATGGCGAACGAGGCTCGCGTCAGCATCCGCGACCATATTAAGCAGGTATTCGGCGCTGCTTATTGTCCGGAGAAAGCTAATTTCTTCGCTACGCGCCAGAGCGCCCAGGACGCGCACGAGGCTATCCGTCCCACGGCGGTGGAACGTACGCCGGCGGAGCTGGAAAGATACCTGAGCAAGGATCAGTACAAACTGTACAAGCTGATCTGGAACCGGGCCGTAGCCAGCCAGATGGCGGAAGCCGTGTACGAGAACACTACCCTGACCATCAGCGGCGGGGAGTACGGGCTGCGTGCCAGCGGCAGTATCCTGAAATTTGACGGCTATTTGAAATTAGCCGATAAGAAAGAGCAGGGCGATTCCCGGGAAGTTCCTTATATTCCGGCGCCGTCCCCGCTGGAGCTGTACAAGGTGGTACCCGGCGAACAGCACTTTACGGAGCCGCCCGCCCATTACACCGAAGCAGCTCTCGTCAAAGAGCTGGAAGAAAAAGGTATCGGCCGTCCTTCCACTTATGCGCCTATCATCCAGACCATCCAGGACCGGGGTTATGTGGTCCGGGAAGGCAAGAAGCTGCTGGTGACCGAGCTGGGTCAGACCGTGGTAGATCTGCTTACCCAGTATTTTAAGGAAGTTATCAATATTCCTTTCTCCGCCCAGCTGGAAACTGAACTGGATGAGATTGCCGAGCACAAGGAAGACAAGCTGGACATCTTAAAGAAATTCTACGATCCCTTCTCTAAATTGCTGAAAGTGGCAGAAGTGGCCATCCCCAAGGTGGACCTGCCGGTGGAAGTCAGCGACGTGAAATGTGAAAAATGCGGCCGCATGATGGTGGTCAAGGAAGGCCGGTACGGTAAGTTCCTGGCCTGCCCGGGCTTCCCGGCCTGCCGCAACACCAAGCCCATCCTGGTCAAGGCCGGCGTTACCTGCCCTGACTGCGGCGGCGATGTTATCGTCCGCAAAACCAAGACCGGCCGTATCTTCTACGGCTGTTCCAATTATCCCACCTGCAAGTTTACGTCCTGGGATAAACCTTCGGCTACGGAAAAATGTCCGGAGTGTGGCCACTACATGGTGGAACATCAGGAACGGGGCGGCAAGATTAAGCTGTACTGCTCCAACGTCAAATGTCCCAACGCGCTGCCACGGCATACGGTACGCCACAAGGTGACCACCGCTTCTATCTTAGGGGTGAAGCATGTGGTGAAAAAACGCCGTGCTGCTAAAAGTACCCGTAAAAAGGCTGGTACGACTACTGCGAAAAAACGCACCGGTACACGTACGGGCGCCAAGGCGTAAACCGGCGCTGTAAAATTTTAGAGAACACGGGGTGAAGGAGCCCAGGGTGGCTGCCTGTCCACCTCGTGTTTTTTTGGAGGAACTTATGCAACCTGTGCATGTGATTGGCGCCGGCCTGGCCGGCAGTGAAGCTACTTATCAGCTGACCAGGTACGGCGTGCCCGTTATTTTACACGAGATGCGTCCGGCCCAGTCGGACCCGGCCCACAAGACCGGCAACTTTGCCGAGCTGGTCTGCAGTAATTCCCTGCGGGCGGCTAACGTAGAAAATGCCGTGGGCCTGTTAAAAGAAGAGATGCGCCGCCTGGGCAGTGTGATCATGCAGCAGGCGGACGCCCATCAGGTACCGGCGGGGGGAGCCCTGGCCGTGGACCGGGATGGTTTTGCCGCCGGTGTGACGGCAGCTGTCCGCAGTCTGCCCCTGGTCACCGTGGTGGAGGAAGAAGTTACGGATCTGTCGAAGCTGGAAGGAACGGTCATCGTGGCCAGCGGTCCTTTGACTTCGCCGGCTTTGTTCGCTCATATCCAGACCATTATCCGGGCGGACTATCTGTACTTTTTTGATGCGGCGGCGCCCATCGTGGCAGCCGATTCCCTGAACTACGACAAGATTTTTAAGGCTTCCCGCTATGATAAAGGCGAAGCGGCCTATCTGAACTGTCCTTTTTATACCAAGGAAGAATATCTGGCATTCTGGGACGCCCTGGTCCACGCCGAGATGGCGCCGGTCCATGATTTTGAGACCGGCAATGTCTTTGAAGGCTGCATGCCCATCGAGGAGATGGCCGGACGGGGCGAGGACACCATGCGTTTCGGCCCTTTGAAACCGGTAGGCCTGGTGGACCCCCGGACAGGGAAGGAAGCTTATGCGGTGGTGCAGCTGCGGCAGGATAACGCCGCCGGCACCCTGTATAATATCGTGGGTTTCCAGACCCATTTAAAATGGCCGGAACAGAAACGGGTCTTCGGGATGATTCCCGGTTTGGAGCAGGCGGAGTTCGTCCGCTACGGCGTGATGCATAAGAATACCTATCTGAATTCGCCCCGGCTTCTGGACGACAAGTTTAACCTGCGGCAAGAGCATCGCTTCTACTTTGCCGGCCAGATGACCGGCGTGGAAGGGTACGTGGAAAGCGCCGCTTCGGGACTGATGGCCGGCATCCATGCCGCCCGGTCCGTGCTGGGATTGCCGCCGGTGACTTTCCCGGTAGCAACGGCTCATGGGGCGCTGGCCCATTACATCAGTAATCCGGCTGTGGAAAAATTCCAGCCCATGAATGTTAATTTTGGTTTGCTGCCGCCCTTATCACAAAGAATTCACAAAAAGAAGCTCAAGAATGCTTTGATCGCGGAGCGCGCTTTAACCAGCCTGGCCACTGTCCTGGAACAGTTAAAAATGCGCTAAGGATGCCCTTGTAAATTGGCGGGAATTGTAGTATAATGAAAAAAATTCAAAAAATTCGTGCAGAGACAGAGAGGATTGAAAAAGAGGGGGCGGGACAGATGTCTGACACTTTAGTGACAGAACCCGTAGTGCTCGCCTTTTTAAATTATCTGACGGTGGAGAAAAACTGTTCGCCCTTAACGGTAACTAATTACCGGCGGGACATCCAGTTTTTTAAGGCCTATCTGGCCGGCAAGGGTTTTACGGATTTTGTCTGGGCTTCCTTGACGGTCCTGCAGATCCGCGGGTATCTGGCGTATATGAGCGACCAGCATTTTGCCCGGCGTACCATTGCCCGGAGGATTTCTTCTTTGCGCAGTTTTTATAAGTACCTGGTGCGGGAGGGCAAGCTGGCCCAGAATCCTTTTACCAAGGTCCGTTCGCCCAAGCTGGATAAACGGCTGCCTTCCTTTTTGGAAGAGAGCGAGATTAACGGCATCCTGGATCTGCCGGACCAAAGTACGCCCTTAGGTTTACGGGACCAGGTGGTCCTGGAACTTTTGTATGCCACGGGCTGTCGTGTCTCGGAACTGGTGGGACTTAAACTTTCCAGCGTGGACACAGGTAACCTTTTTGTGCTGCTCCATGGCAAAGGCAACAAGGAACGTATCGTGCCCATCGGGCACAAATGCCGTACGGCTCTCCTGGCTTACTATAAGCAGAGCCGCACTGTTTTGATGGCGAAATATCAGGTGGCGGAACACCAGAAAGTGTTGGTGAACAGCCGCGGCGGCGCCTTGACCGACCGTAGCGTACGCCGCATCCTGGATAAATATGTGCAGGCCCTGGCGTTGCGCAAGCATGTAAGTCCTCATACCATCCGGCATACTTTTGCCACCCATCTTCTGGAACACGGCGCCGATTTACGGACCGTGCAGGAACTGTTGGGCCATGCCAATCTTTCCACTACTCAGATTTATACCCATGTTACGACGGAGCGCATCGCTTCTGTTTATAAAAAGAATTTTCCCAGAGCTTAACCAAGAGACTTAAATTATTGAGGAGGGTCAAGAAGTGAAATTACTGGATAAGACAAGAAAGATCAACCATTTACTGCAACAAGGCGAGAAGGTGGAGTTTGATGTGGTCGCCAAGCTGTTGCAGGACCTGGTGAACGCCAACGTGTATATCATCAATACCAAGGGTGATATCAAAGGCTATGCCTTACAGGATAAGTTTGAATGTGACATCATGCGGGAACAGGTCCTGGCTCATATGCATTTTCCGGCCGGCTATATGAACTTTGCTATGGGTTCCACCGAGACGATTTCCAATATCAGCCACACGGAGCATGACTGTACTTTCGTCGGCAGCACCAAGTGCCCGTATGGCAACAAGCGGACCACCATCGTGCCTATCTTTGGTAAAGGCGAACGCATCGGTACCCTGATTTTGGCCAAGTACGACCGTGATTTTACGGAAGACGACCTGCTGCTGGCAGAATATGCCTCCGCCGTTTTGGGCGTAGAGATCCTGCATGACCAGGCCAGCGAGATGGAAGCCGTGATGCGGAAGAAAGCTATGGTACAGATTGCCTTCTCCACCTTAAGCTTTTCCGAGTGGGAAGCCATCGTCAACATCCTCAGTGAGCTGAAGGGTAACGAAGGCATCCTGGTAGCCTCCAAGATTGCGGACCGGGTAGGTATTACCAGGTCGGTCATCGTCAACGCCATGCGCAAGTTTGAAAGCGCCGGCCTGATTGAGACCAAGTCCCTGGGTATGAAAGGCACCTGGATCAGGGTGAAAAACGAATATCTGCTGGACGAAATTAAGAAGAAATAAGCAGTTTTACCCCGGCAGCCATAATTTTACCGGTTGTTCATAAAAAATTCACAAAATAAACGGGAACGGCACGCCGCTTCCGTTTATTTTTTTAGCAAAATACTGTATAATATAGAAGTAATTCACTAGGTGGAGGTAACCATGCTCGATTTTAGTTCTATGCTGTACCGGATTCCGGCGCTGCTGATCGCCTTAACTTTCCATGAGTATGCCCACGCCCTGGCGGCGGATGCCATGGGAGATAAGACCCCGCGTTTCATGGGCAGGCTGAGCATCAATCCGCTGGCACATTTAGATATCATGGGCACGCTGCTCCTGGTCCTGGCAGGTTTCGGCTGGGCCAAGCCCGTACCTATCAATCCTAATAATTTCCGCAACTACCGGGAAGGAATGATCAAAGTTTCTTTTGCCGGGGTGGGCGCCAATTTGTTCCTGTGTTTTCTCTCGGTGTTCATCATGCTGGGTATGACCAAGTTTCAGATCCTGACCAACGGCACCCAGGAATTTTTATATTGGACCATGCTGTACAATGTCTGGTTTGCCTTTTTTAACTTGATCCCGATTCCGCCTCTGGACGGGTCGCAGCTGTTAGGACAGTTTTTACCGCCGAAAATGGCGTATGATTACGAGAACCTGATCGGACGTTACGGTTTCATTATTTTGATCGTCATCGTTTTCAGCGGGCTCAGCAATCTGGTCATTGGTCCTTTGTCTTCGGCGTTCGTGCGCTTCTGCTACATGGTGGCGCATCTGATATTTTAATCTTAGGAGGGGTTTGACAAATGTCTAAGGGAGTAATTTTTAGCGGGATGCAGCCTTCCGGCCGTTTCCATCTGGGCAACTACATGGGGGCTCTGGAAAACTGGATCCGTTTGCAGAATGATTATGATTGTGTCTTCAGTATCGTGGACCTGCACGCTTTGACCAGTTCTTATGATGATACCAGCAAGCTGCAGGATAACATCCGGGAGATGGCCATCGACTGGCTCAGTGCCGGCCTGGATCCAGAGAAGAACATCATCTTCGTGCAGAGCCATGTGAAGGAACATGCGGAACTGTGCCTGCTGTTAGGCATGAATACGCCTTTATCCTGGCTGGAAAGGGTACCGACCTATAAGGATAAGATTGTGAACCTGGGCAGCCAGGGTAAGGATATGCACACCTATGGTTTCCTGGGTTATCCGGTGCTCATGGCGGCAGATATCATGCTGTACCATGCCAACTATGTACCCGTAGGCGAGGATCAGGCCGCCCACCTGGAATTAACCAGGGAGATGGTACGCCGTTTCCATACTTTGTATCATTGCAACATTTTCCCGGAACCGCAGCCGGTTTATTCCAAGGCCAAGGTGCTGCCGGGTATTGATGGCCGCAAGATGAGCAAGTCTTACGGCAATACCATTCCTTTCGGCGCCTCCCCGGAGGAAGTTACCGCCCGTATCAACCAGATGGTGACGGACAAGACCCGTATCCGCAAGACGGATCCCGGTCATCCGGATGACTGCGTGGTCTTTAAGTTCCAACAGGTTTTCAACACGGAGGAAGCTCCCACGATCTGCGAGCGCTGCAAGGCCGGCGATATCGGCTGCGTAGCCTGCAAGAAGGCTTTGGCGGCCAAGATGAATGCTTTACTTTCCGGTATTCATGCTAAACGGCAGGAACTGGAAAAGCGACCTGACTATATCCAGGAAGTGCTGGATAACGGCGCTAAACGCGCCCAGGTGATTGCAGCCAAGAACATGGCCGAGATTAAAAAGGTCATGAACGTGCTGTAAGCTTCGATAAAATTCTAACTGAAGGCGGTCCTTATGCCTGAATTAGCCATCAAGGTTCCGGATTTTGAAGGCCCGCTGGACCTTCTCATCCACCTGATTGAAAAAGATAAGCTGGATATTTATGATATTCCCATTGCCTCGGTGACGGAGCAATATATCAATTATCTGCATACCCTGCAGGAATTTGATATGGAAGTGGCCACGGGTTTCGTGGTCATGGGCGCGTTATTGCTCCAGATCAAGTCCCGCATGCTGCTGCCTAAGGAGCAGCGCAGTGACAATGGGGAGGAAGAAGCCGATCCCCGGCAGATGCTGGTAGATATGCTGGTGGAATACCGCCGGGTAAAAGAACATGCGGCGGCCTTGCTGGACCTTTATCATCAGGCCCGGCATTTTCACACCCGCCGGCCGCTTTTTGCCGGTAAGGTCGAGCAGTACCTGCACCATTATCCGGTAGCGGACCTGTTCCAGGCGCTGGTACAGCTGATGAGCGCCCGGGGCAGCGAGGTTGCCTACGTGGAGCGGCAGGAGTTTGACGTGGGTCAGAAGATGGACGAGATCGTGGCGCTGTTAACCAGGCACAAAGAAGGTCTGGAGTTTAAGACGGCCTTTGCCCGTACCGGGACGGTCAGCGAACAGGTAGCATCGTTCCTGGCGGTGCTGGAACTGTTAAAGCTCAAGGTGATCCGTATCAGTCAGGGAAATGCTTTTGCCCCAATTTACTTATTCTTACGGCAAGGAGAGGATTGCGATGTGGCAGGACTTTAAGCTGGGAGAAATTGAAGCGGTCCTTTTTGCGGCCGGGGAACCGGTAAGCGTGGCGCAGCTGGCGGAGATTCTCAGCCTGACTAAACCTCAGGTGTGGGAGCTGGTGACCCAGCTGGGCGAAACTTATAAGGATGAAAAACGCGGCCTGATGCTGCGGGAGGTGGGCGGCGGCTTCCAGCTTTGTACCAAGGAAGCTTTCGACGCAGCCGTGAACCAGCTGGCGGCCACCAAAGAATTAAAATTAACCAATGCGGCCCTGGAAACCCTGGCCATCATTGCCTTTAAACAACCGGTGACCAGGAGTGAGATGGAAGCTATTCGCGGCGTGAAGGTGGACGGGGTGGTGAACACCCTGCTGGAATACGGACTGATCGCGGAAGCCGGCCGGAAAGATACGGTTGGCAAGCCTATCATGTATGCCACCACGGCTAAGTTCCTGGAAACTTTCGGGATCAAGTCCCTGGAGGATCTGCCCAGGTTGCCCGATGAAGCCCTGGGCGCCAAACCGGAGACGCCGGAAGAATTAAGCCTGCTGGATTTTGCGGATGCAGAGCAGGAAACAGAAACTGTTCCGGCTGAAGGAAATACTGCAACCGTGGCGGAAAATACTGGGGCAGTTACCCCGGCAGCAACCAAGCAGGCCGCTGCATCTGTTACCACTACAGAGACGGCAGCGCCGGCAATAACAGAAGCAGCAACAGAGCTCACGGCTAAAGAGCCGGAGCATCTTAAAGCCTAGACGTGAGTCTACGCAGAAGTGAGGAAAAATGGAAGAACGTTTACAAAAAGTTTTAGCCGCCGCGGGAGTTGCATCCCGCCGGGAGGCAGAGAAGTTTATTACCGGCGGCCGGGTGAAGGTGAACGGCAAGCTGGTTACCGAGCTGGGTACCAAGGTTACAGCCCGGGATGCCATTACCGTGGATGGCAAACCCATCCAGCGGGAAGAAAAAGTTTACCGCCTCTTTTACAAACCCCGGGGCGTGGTCACCACCATGAAGGATCCGGAAGGCCGGACCTGCATCGCGGACTTTGTCCAAGATTTACAGGCCCGGGTTTATCCTGTGGGCCGGCTGGATTATAATACGGAAGGGCTGCTTCTCTTAACTAACGACGGCGCCCTGGCCCAGAACCTGACCCATCCCAGTCACGAATTTACCAAGACTTATCAGGTGACGGTGCTGGGGCTGGTACCCCAGGAAAAACTGGACCAGCTGCGTCTGGGTGTGATGCTGGAAGACGGTATGACGGCGCCGGCTGTGGTAACCTTGCAGGGTTATGACAATGAACGGGGCCTGACTAATTTTGAGATTACCATCCATGAAGGCCGGAACCGGCAGGTCCGCCGCATGTGTGACTTTTTAGGTTTTCCGGTCCGCAAGCTGATGCGCACCAAGATGGGTCCCCTGAATTTGCAGGGGATGCGCCGGGGTGATTCCCGGGAACTGGATGAGTTTGAAGTTACCACCTTGCTGGAAGCGGCAGGACTTTCCTGTGATTATACACAGGACCAGCCGGAAACCAAACCGGCAGACCGGAGCGGCCGTGTCTCTGGAAAGAAACCCCAGGCGCCGGCGGCAACCTTTAAGAAAGCAGGTGCAAGTCATGATGACCACAGGGTTCGTAGTAGCCATAGACGGACCGGCGGGCGCAGGTAAGAGTACTGTCGCCAAGCTGGTGGCCGAGGAACTGGGCTACGCCTATATCGATACCGGCGCTATGTACCGGGCGGTAACTTTAAAGCTGATCAATACCGGGACGGCTTTTTCACCGGAAGCGGTGGGCCGGATTGCCCGGGGGATGCATATTTCTTTTAAACCAGACGGCAAGGTGAACCGGGTTTTTGCCGATGGCCTGGAAATTACGGAGGCCATCCGCAGCACGGCAGTCACGGATGCTGTTTCCAGGGTAGCGGCCCTGGGCGCGGTGCGGGAAGCCATGGTGGCGCAGCAGCGGCGTATGGGACAGGAAGGTAACGTGGTCCTGGATGGCAGGGATATCGGCACGGTGGTTTTCCCCCAGGCCGGTTGTAAAGTCTTTTTAACTGCCAGCGTGGACGAAAGGGCCCGCCGCCGCTATGAAGAACTGAAAGCTAAAGGCCAGACGGTGGACCTGGAGCAGATTAAGCACGATATCGCAGTGCGGGATAAAAAAGATTCCGAGCGGGAACTGGCACCGTTAAAGCAGGCGGAGGACGCGGTGTTGGTAGACACTTCCGCCCTGACCATCGACCAGGTGGTAGCCACGATCCTTAAGCTGGTAAGGGAGCGGCAATAATGCTGTATACATTTTGCTGGTATCTCTTTAATCTTGTTTTTAAATTTTGGCTGCGCTGGGACATTTACGGTGTGGAAAATATACCGGCCACAGGACCGGTGGTCCTGGCCAGCAATCATTTAAGTTTGCTGGACCCGCCGGTGGTAGGTACGGCCGCCACCAGGAAAGTAAATTTCATGGCCAAGGCGGAGCTGTTCGAGCCCCCGGTTTTTGGTCCCGCCATCCGCAGGATGGGAGCTTTTCCCGTTCACCGGGGTGCGGCGGACCGTCAGGCTATCAAGACGGCCATAGGCCTCTTACAAAAGGGCGAGGTCGTAGGCGTGTTCCCGGAAGGTACCCGCAGTAAGACGGGGGACCTGGGGCGCGTGGGGGAAGGAGCTTTTATGATGGCAGCCTGGAGCAAGGCGGCTATCGTGCCGGTCTTGATCACCGGTACGGATTTTAAACGTCATCCCGGCTGGCCCAAGGTCCAGGTGATCTTTGGCAAGCCCTTGGCTTACGATACCATGGCTAAACCCAGTAAAGAGCATCTGGCGGTAATTACCCGGACCTGGGTAGAAGCCATGCACGAGCTGGAAGTCCGGTATAAAAAATAAGCCGGCAGGTGAGTTGTCCGGCAGGAAGTTGGTTTATCCACGTATGGAAATTTTAGTGGCGCAGCCCTGCGGTTTCTGCTACGGCGTGAAACGGGCGGTGGCCCTGGCGGAAAAAGCCGCGGCTGACAAGGTGCAGGGCGGCACTTATGGACCTTTGATCCATAACCCGCAATTCATAGAGGCTTTAAGTAAAAAAGGTATTCCCTGTAAAGATAAGCTGGAAGCTTTCCGGCCCGGAGAGACGGTAATCATCCGTTCTCATGGGGTTGGACCGGAAGTTTACGCACAGGCTAAGTCTTTACAGTTAAACATTCTGGACGCTACCTGTCCCAATGTGCGCCTGGCCCAGCAAAAAGCTCATCAGGCGGCCCTGGATGGATTTTTACCCATCATCATCGGTGAAAAAAATCATCCGGAAGTAAAAAGTATTTTAGAATGGGCAGGAAAAACAGGT
>JAKVKY010000028.1 GCA_022484685.1 Acidaminococcaceae bacterium
GGGGACAGCCGTTTTGATTTCTATGTGGAAACAGCCCATACAAAATTTTTTCTGGAAGTCAAAGGCGTGACCCTGGAAGAGAACGGCGTGGTGCTTTTCCCTGATGCTCCCACCGAACGGGGAGTCAAACATCTGCACGAACTGACCCGCTGCCTTAAGGAAGGTTATGCCGCCTACATTCTTTTTGTAGTGCAGCTGGCGGAGGCCGCTTACTTCACGCCTAATGATGCCACCCAGCCGGCTTTTGGCACCGCCCTGCGCCAGGCTAAACAAGCCGGTGTCCACGTCCTGGCCTATACCTGTGCCGTGACCCCCGCCACTCTGGCCCTGGCTAAGCCGCTACCCATAAAATTATAAAACGAAAACCTGCTGTCGGCCACGTACACGTCTCATGCGGTAAACGCACGCACATGTGCCATTTTGACAGCAGGTTTTTTAGTGAGGAAGGCGCCGCGGCCTTCCTTTTTTAATGGTTTAAAGCCTTATAATTCCCCCTTTGTTACCATAAATATGCTGATGTTGAAAACGGTGCCGCTGCTTCCGGAGCATGCTGCAAGATAAGATCATCGTACCAGAAAGCCTCTTTTTTCACAAAGATGACACCCCGGATCTTATTGTTCCTTCCCAAGGACAGCCTGCCTTTACAAAAAATCAGCGTGTTCTGCAGGGTCACATTAGCACCTGTGGTCAGGCTGCCTTCGGTGAAGAGCACGGTCCTGTCGTTAAAAGTAACGCCGTCCTCCAGCACCAGGTCGCCACCAAAGATTACTATGCCTTCACCAGGAATGTTCGTACCGTAATTAATCCGGTACGGTTCCAGGGACTCCCGCAGATATAACCGCTGCCCCAGCCCGTAGGTCCTCAGGTCAACCGGCGTTGGCAATGGATGCGGCTGCCAGGGCACAAAATCACCGACCGCATAGTCGGGAAATATTGCGCCTTCGTCGCTTGTACATAGAAGTTGCCCTAACTTTTCCGCATCACCTTGTAAACTTCCCGCCACGATTAAAGCGTGAGAAGCTGCTTGTTGCCTTACTACCCGCGTAAAAGACCATCTTAGCTGGTTCAGAACATAATCCGGCAGCATCGCAGGCGAGGCTGCTACCTGGAGCCGTCTCAATCCCAATGCCGCTGCCTCTGTCACGGTCAGCCGTACCTCTACTTTTTCCTGTCCCGGTTGTAAGACTGTCTGCCAGCAGGTATCTTCCAGTTTCCCCTGCCGCAGTTCCTGCTGCAGGGCGCACTGCAAAACATCCTGGGTCAGGAACACCACCTGTTGTCTGCTTAGAGCTTCTTTCGCCTTAAGATATTCTCCCAGGACTAAACGCGAGACTAACAGGGCTGCTGCCCCTAAAAAACAGACCAGGACCAGGATGAGTAAGGCCGCATGACCTTGCCTCCCGCTCTTAAGCTTAAAGCACCGTACCATTACCCAAAACAAATACTTGTTCAAACTCTTTACTCCGACCGCTTTTTTCTTCCTCCAGCCGCCACTTGAGCAGCAGCGCCCGGGAAGATAGCTTGCTCCAGGTTAGTTCCCTGATGGCAAAGCCTGACGCCGAGTAAGGATTAATACCCTTGGTATGTGTAGTTTCCCGTTTACGGTAGAGGATTTCCCCGTTAAGATAATAAGTGTCACAGACGCCGCCGCGCTGGTGCCGGACTATGATCCTGGGACTGAAAGGCAGTCCGCCGATCGTTACTGTACGCGCATTCAAGGATAGTTCTTTCAATAAAAGTTGCTGCGTGTAACGATGGGCCTGATATAGTCCTACATCCTGCTCCAGGCTGGCGCCGGTTTTGATACCGATCAGATACGCCTGGTAAAATATGCCGCCCAGGATAATGAGAAACAGGAGACAGAGCTGCACATCCAGGAGAAGCATCCCCTCTTCCTCCTGTAGCCAGCTTTGCACTTGCCTGCATATTTGCTTAACGTTCATCACTATCCACATGGAAGATATTGACCAAAAACCTGCCGTTCTCCCTATCATACAGCTGCAATTCGTGCAACCTGGCTGCGTTACCCACCGGTCTTACTAATTCCTGACAGGTCAGGTTCGCCCTTAACAAAATCTCCTCCTCACGTTCGTAATAATAACGTTCCCCGGCGGACTGGGCTGCCATGACCCGGTTGTGTCTGAGCATAGTCTGGACACACCGGCCGTAGCAGGCCATTAGTGTTACAACTACTGTCACCGTCGCTAAAAGCGCTGGGAGCACTTGTAACATGAAAAAACCGCCCTGGTTCCTACCGTATCTTTTCGCTAAACCTACCTTCTTACTAATCTTACTCACTGATAACCACCCTGCCGGTAACCGGCTGGATACGCACGTTGATGGCCAAATTCGCCTGTGCCTTGTGCACCAGCTTGTAACAATTGCTGGAACCCGGCAGTACCGGCGAGCCTTCCGGTCCGAAATGCAGCTTCATCGGCGAGGAACTGGTAAAATAAACCGCACCGGCTCCTTCCTTACTAAAGCTCACCCGTCTGATTTCCTTACCTTGCCGGGAAATCGCGTAACCATCCAGCAGATTTGACACACTCAGGCTTTCCTTACCGTCCGCCTCTTCGTCTTCTCCGGCCTGAAATAAAGCCCTTTGCTGTAAGGTATTTAAATCCGCAGCCAGTTCCCTGGCGGCTCCCCACAGCTGCATCCGGGCCAGATAAGTCTCATACCGGGAAAAAGTCGGGCCTAACAGTAAACTGATGACCAGACCGATGGCTATCGCCGTCAGTACCTCCGCCAGCAGAAATCCCTGCTGCCCCTCACACGCCTTAGAGTTTAGCATGAGGCCAACACCTGGCAACAGCAAAACTAGCGCGGGCCTGGGCATACAACGAGTTGGCTCGCATGTGTTTTTGTTTCAGGTACTGGGTGCGTTCCTGGTTAAGTTGTCGAATGTGTTCCTGCCGTTGAATTAGTTTATACTCCTGGTGTTTGGTCAGGTTTTGGGTCAGGCGTTGTTCCACTTGCCTTTGCTTCATAATCTGCGCTACCATAGGATTTAACTATATCCCCCTTTGTATTCTTACCGTTAAGTTTATACTTAGTCGTCTCAGTTACGGTATATTTGAACTCAGTACCTGTAGCATCCTTGAAACCGTCATTCCGAGCAACATACTCATCCACTAAATCTTTTAACTCATTTGGCGGTGTTCCTTTATCCAGTCTATACACCTGGATAGCCTGATCCAGCGTAGCCAGATCATTCATCATCTTGGCATTCTTGGTACGGTCATTCGCTCCCGAGATACTGGGCATGAGCATGGCTGCCAGAACTCCCAGCATCGCCGTCACCGCAATTACCTCAATCAGGGTAAAACCTGCCCGGCTCTTTAACCGGCGGTACTGTTTTTGTAAAATTTCTTGCTGCTTAATTCTTATCTCCTCCTTCAACTTAATTGTGCTAGAACTAAACTTACTTCCAAATTAACTAAACTAACCTCATGCATGTACTGAGCTTGCTTACTAATTAACTTGCAACTAACTTTCTTACTAACCAATTACCTGATATCTGCATTTATAAATTTTCTGACTACACACCACCTTTGCTTATGCTCACGGATATTCCGGCAGCTGATTGATCAGGGTGAACATCGGTCCCAGGACCGACATAACCAGCAACAGGATTAATCCTGCCACCACCATGATCAAGAGCGGTTCCAACAGCGTTTTCAGATTGCTGATCTCAGACCGCAGTTCCTGTTCCTGGATGGCTGCCGATTCCGCCAGCATCTCCGGCAGGTTGCCGGAATTTTCACCGACCCGCAAAAAAGCCAGGCCGGTCTCGCTAAAAAGCCTCCCTGCCAGAGCCGCCGCCTGTTCGATACCGATACCTCGTACCACGCTGCCGGCAAAGATAGTACACTGACGCACATGGTTAGCGTCGCCCACCGCCTTGCCGGCCACCCGGATTGCTTCCGGCAGGGGCACGCCGCTGCCCAGGAGCAGGGACAGAAGTTTGGAAAAACGAATTTCCAGATACTGCCGCTGCAGCCTGGCATAACCGGGCAGCAAAGCTAATAACTTTTGCCCATGCCTACGCCAGTGCCAGGCGCACCCCAGCCCCAGGACCAGTACCACCGCCGCCAGCACATAATGTTCCAACAGCAGCGCCCGCGCACCCAAAACAAGTTTTAGTCCCAGGGACTGCTCTGTCTTAAAAGCCGCATACATCTCGCCAAACAGGGGCAGAACCTTAAAGATGAAGAAACATAAGGTGCCCAGAGCAAAAAGTAAGAGCAGGCAGGGATACAGACAGGCATTCAGCAGGAACCGGCGCAGTTCAGCCTGCATCTCGTAATAATGCTGCAGGGCTGCCAGCACTTCCGTCAGATTACCGCTTAGTTCCCCCGCTTCTACGGCCGCTACGGCCAGAGCTGGAAAAATCTTGGGCTGTTTGCTCAATGCTGCGGCCAGCGGCTGACCCCGGGTCAGTTCCCGGCATAAAAACCTGTCCACCGCCGCCATACGTGGCCCCAGTTTATCCTCCAGCAGCTTCAGCGCCTGTAAAAGCGGGATGCCGCTTCGTAAAAGAATGTGCAGATGTTTGAAGAACAAGGCGCGTTCCTTGTCTCTGATCCGCCGTGCCTTCAGCCACACTGTCCGCAGTGACGGGCGCGATTTAATCAACTTGATGCCGGTCACATAGCCGAAATTGGTGCGGACAAAAGCAGCCACCTCCTGTTCATCTGCGGCCAGGAATTCACCTTCATGTAAACGTCCCGTGGTAGTTCTTGCCCGCCAGTGGTAGAGTTGCAATTTTTCACCTCCTTTTTTTCAGGCTCTTATCTCTTTCGCTCCCTCTGGTACAAAAACCTGCTTTTCCGCTACCCATCCCCTGCGGCAGAGGTCAAAATAAAAGCAAAGGATCTACTTATTAGTAAATTTTTAGTCCTAAATCACTCTTAATTGTGACAGGCAGGACAAATCTATGTCCAAAATTTCACAAATTTTTAGCAGGAGGTCCAACAAACCGTGTTTCACAATAGGCTCTATTTTTTTGAATATTTTTTTGGCGACACAGGTAAAAAAATAGGCCCGGGCGCTCCTGCTCCCGGGTCTTTCACACAAGAAAATTTATAAATTTTTAAAATGCCTTCGGCGTATCTTCCCGCAGTTGTCTGCGTAAATGACGCCAGTCCGGACAAAAAAGATCCATTTTCTCTTTGAACGGTGCCCCGTGGCCCCGCTCCCACAAATGGGTGAGCTCATGGATAATGATATACTCCAGATAAGCCGGTTGTAAATGTGCCAGCCTGGCATTCAGACACACCCGCCCCGTCTTCACGTTGCAGGTTCCCCAGCGGGTCTTCATGGTCCGTACATAATAACTGGAAGCCTGCCGACCCACAATCTGCTCCGCCCTGGCAAACAGGGCCGGCAGTCGTGCCGCCAGCTGTTCCTTGAACCAGGACTCCAGCAAAGCTTCCTTTTCCCGTACCAACAATGGTTTCGTGCTGGCCAGGATCAGGTTCTGTCCTTCCTGGTAAACACCGTCGCGGATAAAAGTTACTAATCTTAACTGCAGTGGTTCTCCCCACACATAGATAAGCTCGCCATCCTTATACGCGTGTCTGGGTACTTCTACCGTCCGGCGCACACGACGGCGCCGCCGCCATAAAAAGAACATCTCAGTGATTACGCTCCTTCATGGCCCGGTCCATCTCCCGTTTGGCATCACGCTCTGCCAGGTCCCGGCGTTTATCATAATCCTTCTTGCCGGTAGCCAGGGCAATCTGCATCTTTACCAGCCCGTGTTTAAAATACAATTTTAACGGCACCAGCGCATAGCCCCTGGTTTTCACCTTGCCGAAAATTTTATCAATTTCCTGCCGGTGCATCAGCAGCCTGCGAGTCCGCAAAGGATCATGATTATTGATATTGCCGAATTCATAAGGACTAATGTGCAGTCCCATGACCACTAACTCCCCGGCCCTGGTGACTCGCACATAACTATCCTTCAGGTTGGCCTTGCCGGCCCGCAGGGACTTTACTTCCGTACCTTGCAGCTCAATACCGGTCTCGTACGTCTCCAGGACATTGTAATCATGATGCGCTTTTCTGTTTTCTGCGATGATCTTCATCTTTGTCTCTGCCATAATTACCTCAATTAATGCCGGTGATGTTTACGTTTATTACCGTGGCCCTGATTTAAATATTTATTACCGCCGCTACCGCCTTTGCCACGCTTGGCAAACTTCGGCTTACCCCGGTCGCCCTTCTGTTTCTTCTTCCGGTGGGACGAAGCTGGTTTATCATCCGGTAAGGCCGGAGTGCGGTTCGCACTGCTGCCGCCCTTACTGCTGCGCTGATGTCTGCTGGCAGTAAGCCGCTGCTTGATAAAATCACGCATGGCCTCGTTCTCGCCCGCCATGATAAAATCAATGCTGCGTTCAGCCACGTTGACCTGCAGGACCTCGATACGTACCTTGTCCCCCAGCCGATAGGACTTATGGGTATGAGTTCCCAGCAGGGCATACTTTTCTTCATAGAATTCGTAGTAATCGTCCGTCAGGCTGGAAATATGTACCAGACCTTCCACCCCGTTGGCCAGTTCGATGAACATGCCAAAAGCGGTGACGCCGGAAATAACGCCGTCGAATTCCTCGCCTACATGGTCCAGCATATATTCAGCTTTCTTCAAGTCCACGGTCTGGCGTTCTGCTTCCGCCGCCGCCCGTTCCCTTAAAGAAGCATGCTCCCCGATGGTATCTAGAAGCTGGGTCAGCTTGTTACTTTTGTCCGTGGACAAAGCATGGTCCTTCAGCCAGTGATGGAGCAACCTGTGGATAATCAAATCCGGGTACCTTCTGATAGGCGACGTAAAATGAGTATAATACTGGGCCGCCAGGCCAAAGTGTCCCACATTTTCCGTCTGATACACCGCCTGCCGCATGCAGCGCAAAGCGACCGTATTTACCAGCCGTTCTTCCGGACGGCCAACCATCTGGGCCAGCGCCTTCTGAATGCGCAGCGGCCGCATCTCGTCCTCCACCACCAGGTTCACGTTAAAATTATGGAGCAGCTTAGAGAGACTCTGCATCTTTTCCTGGGCCGGTACATCATGGACCCTGTACAAGAGCGGCCAGTGCTGTTCCGCCAGATGCCGGGCCACCGTCTCGTTAGCCGCCAGCATGAATTCCTCAATGATGGACTCTGCGATACTGCGCTCCCTGGGAATAATTTCCACCGGGCGTCCCTGATCGTCCAGGACCACCTTTTGTTCCGGCAGGTCAAAATCAATGGCGCCCCGGGCTGCACGTTTCTTGCGCAGCACCTGGCACAAATCCTGCATCTGTTCCAGCATGGGCACGATATCTGCATACTCATGGCGCAGTTGCTGGTCCTGATCCTGCACAATCTTTCTGACGATGGTATAGGTCAGACGATGATGGCTGCGAATCACTCCCGGAAACAAATCATAGCTCAGCACCTTACCGTCCCGGGCCTGAATTTTCATCTCACAGCCCATGACCAGACGGTCCTGGCCCTCGTTTAAACTGCAAATGCCGTTGCTCAAACGCTCCGGCAGCATGGGCAGTACCCGGTCTACCAGATAAACGCTGGTGCCACGTTCCCTGGCTTCCAGGTCCAGCACAGAATTTTCCCGTACATAATAACTGACATCCGCAATATATACGCCTAAGAAATAATTGCCATCTTCCAGCTTCTTGGCATACACCGCATCGTCAAAATCCTTGGCATCTTCCCCGTCCACGGTGACGATAGGCAGTTCCCGCAAATCCTTGCGTCCTTTTACTTCCGCCGGAGCAATCGTGGAAGGAACTTTTTGCGCCGCTTCCATCACCGGTTTCGGAAAAGTCAGCGGCAGATCATTCTGCTTAATGATAGACAGGATTTCCAGGCCCACATCACCCACGGTACCCAGGACTTCAATGACCTTGCCCTCCGCGTTGCGTCTTTCCGTAGGCCACTGGGTAATCTCCACCACAACCTTCTGGTTGCTGTGGGCGCCGTTAAAATTACGGCGCAGCACATACACATCCCTGCCGATACGTTTATCATCAGGGGTGACAAAAGCAAAATCACCTGTCTGTTTGAAAATGCCTACGATCTTACTGTTAGCGTGGGTGATAATCCTGATAATCTCGCCTTCAGGATTGACCCCGCCCAGGCCACTGTTAATCCTGGCCATGACCCGGTCATTGTTCATGGCCCCGGCCAGAAAGCGCGGCGCAATAAACACATCCGGTTTGGTCCCCTTATTATCAGGGATGACAAAGCCAAAGCCCTTGCTGGTCAGCTGCAGCCGGCCCACTACCAGACCCATCTTTTCCGGCAGGCCGAAAGTGTCAAAACGGGTCTTCACAATCTCCCCGTCTGCCTGCAGTGCCGTCAGCGCATCCCAAAAGACCTGGGGATTCTCCTTCACCGGGATGGTAAAGATCATCTCCTCAGCGGACATGGGCGCATACGAAGCGCTGCGCATAAACTCTAAAATTTTACTCTTCATTGTCTGGATAGCCATCTTACGCTCCCCACATCATCTTAGCTTCGGCTTCCGCCGCTAGGGCGCCATCGGGATTCAAAATCTCGCCCCGCATGATCACCAGCCTGCCCCGACGCTCTATCTCTTTACCGATACAGGTAATCGTCGTACCTACCATGACCGGCTGCCGGAACCGCAGTTCCATCTTAGCCGTGTAGCAGGGACGTCCCTCGGTCCGGTACAGATAGGTACCCATCACTTCATCCAAAAGCACCGTGATTAGTCCCCCGTGCATACGCCCGTCATAACTTTGATGTTCATGCTTCGGCGTAAATTTCGTGGTACAGGTCTTAGCTACCTTATCAATATCAAAATGCAGATGCAGCCCGATAGGATTATCCTTGCCACAGGCAAAACACCAGTTATACTCTTTCACCGGTTCCATTCTTTCCATACTCCTTAAGAAAGGTACCCACGGCCGCACAGACCAGGGGGCTTTCTTCATCTAATGTCAGGACATGGCCTGACTTTTGCAGCCATAACAGCTGCTTGTGCCTGCTGCCCAAATGTTCGTAAATAAACTGGGCGCTGGCAGGTTTTACCGTTCGTTCTGCCGTAGACTGGATAACCAGGGCCGGCACCGTGATTTGGCCCAGATATTCATCCCGGCATAAATCCCGCAGGGCAAACAGGCTAGGTAAAGGTTTAAGCGGCATATCGGCATAAGAAAAATCGTATTTCTTTCTCAGCTCCGAGCCTTGAAATTTGTGCCGCCGGATGCGGCGGATAAAAAACTGCAGATATTTAAGAAAAGGTGCCCGCCAGTCCCGGACATAGATGGGCGTCGACATAAGAACCACACTGGCCAGAGGCAGCTCTGCCGCCGCCTTGACGGCTAAAAGTCCACCCAGGGACAATCCTGCCACACTGACATTCTGGCAGCGCTCCTGTAATTGCTGCACGCCCTGGACCACGGCCGCATACCATTCAGGCCAGGTGGTCTGCTCCAAATTCTGCCAGGTAGAACCATGGCCCGGCAGCCGTACCCCCAGCACCGTAAATCCCTGGGCCGCCAAATAATCTCCCAAGGGCCGCAGTTCCATAGGCGTGCCGGTGTAACCGTGTACCAGGAGAACCCCGCAGGGTCCCCCCGGTAAAAAATATGCTGCTGTCTCCGGCTTAACGGTTTCGATCATGCTCTGCTCCCTCTCTGGTAAGTTCTATCTATGATTATATCATAAATAAACAGAAAGCAAAAAAGTGGACCTGAGGAAAATTCCCAAGGTCCACCTTCAAGAAAATTTTACTTAAGCAGGCTCAGCAATACAGCGCCATGTTTGGCGATCAGCGGTGCGAAGACCAGAGACACAATGGTCATCAGCTTGATCAGAATGTTCATGGCCGGTCCGGAAGTATCCTTGAAAGGATCGCCTACGGTATCACCGGTTACTGCAGCTTTATGAGCTTCGCTGCCTTTGCCGCCATGCACGCCGGATTCGATATACTTCTTGGCATTATCCCAAGCGCCGCCGGCATTCGCCATCATGATAGCGAGCAGCACGCCGCTGGCCAGTGCGCCGCCAATCAAACCGCCCAGAGCTTCGGTTCCCAGCAGGAAACCCACTAAAAGCGGGAAGACGATGGCCATCAGGCCGGGGAGCAGCATTTCGTGCAGAGCTGCTGCGGTAGAAATATCTACGCATTTACGATAATCGCCACGGGCCTTGCCTTCCAGCAGACCGGGGATCTCGTGGAACTGACGACGAACTTCTTCAATCATCTCGTAAGCGGCACTGCCCACGGATTCCATGGTCATAGCGCCGAAGATGAACGGTAAGGTAGCGCCGATGAACAGGCCTACCAGGGTTACAGGAGCCAGCAGGTCGATCTTGTTCAGATCAACTGCTTCTGCGTAAGCAGAGAACAGAGCCAGGGCCGTTAAAGCCGCGGAACCAATGGCGAAACCTTTGCCGATAGCGGCAGTGGTGTTACCAACGGAGTCCAGCTTATCAGTAATCTGACGGATTCCGGGAGGCAGTTCAGCCATCTCGGCAATACCGCCGGCATTATCAGAGATAGGACCATAAGCATCCACGGCCACGGTAATACCGGTGGTGGACAGCATGCCTACGGCTGCCAGGGCGATACCATAAATACCCATTTCCATATTCTTGGCACCATCCATCATGTAGAAGGCGATCATAACGCCGATGCAGATGAAGATGATGGGCAGGAAGGTGGAATACATGCCTACGGCCAGACCGGAAATAATAGTGGTTGCGGAACCGGTCTCGGACTGAGCGGCAATCTTCTTCACAAACTTGAAATCAGCAGAAGTATAAATTTCGGTAATCTTACCGATTAACAGGCCAACGATCAAACCAGAAGCAATGGCCCAGAAGGCATTCATGGAATGGAACATGCTGTTGGAGAAATAAGCAGCAGCAATAATGGTCAGGATACCGGCCACGTAAGTACCGTGGTTCAAAGAAGCCTGAGGATTATCAGACTTGCTGTGACGTACATAAAGGATACCGATAATAGAAGCAATGATACCGCACATGGACAGCAGGAAAGCATATTCCACGCCCGTACCATCTTTATAAGCTACAGCACCCAGAGTTAAGGCGGAAATGATAGCGCCTACATAAGATTCAAACAGATCGGCGCCCATACCGGCAACGTCGCCTACGTTATCGCCTACGTTATCGGCAATAACCGCAGGGTTTCTGGGGTCATCTTCAGGGATACCGGCTTCAACCTTACCTACCAGGTCGGCACCGACGTCGGCAGCCTTAGTGTAAATGCCGCCGCCCACACGGGCGAACAGGGCGATAGAGCTGGCGCCCAGACCAAAACCAGTGACAACATCAATGTTGCCGTCAAAAACGAAATAAGCGATGGACAGACCCAGGATGCCCAGGCCAACTACGCCCAGACCCATGACGGAACCACCGGAAAAGGCAATCTTTAAAGCTTCGGACATGCTGCGGCTGGCAGCCTGAGTAGTACGTACGTTAGCCTTGGTAGCCACGTTCATACCAAAATAACCAGCCAGGATAGAGAAGCAGGCACCACCTACGAAGCAGGCAGCGGTCTTCACGGACAGGCAGGCGGAAATAATAATAGCGACAACCACGATAAAAATTGCTAAAGCGCGATACTCACGATACAGGAACGCCATGGCACCTTCGTGAATGTGGCCGGAAATTTCCTGCATCTTTTCGTTGCCCGGGTCTTCCTTGCTAATAGCAGAGGTCAGCATAACGCCAACACCCAGGGCAAGCAGACCGGCAATGGCTGATAAAATCAAATACGTACTCAAAACATAAATCCCCTTTCCCTCTAAATCTACATAATTTTTTAAGGACTACCAGTCCCAATTAACAACTTAACTATTCAGCTTGGCAATCACCAGTGTGACCACACCAAAAGCCGAACCCAGGATAACAGTAGCTTTCGACATCAAAGTATCTAAATCGTTACCCTTACCGAAGAAGGCACTGTCACCGCCGCCAAAGGAACTGGACAGCCCGCCGCCTCTGCCGGATTGTAACAACACCGCCGCAATCAGGGCAATGCAAATAATCATGTCTAGCACCATCAAGACAGTTACAAGCACACAACTTACCTCCTCTACAGATTAATACCAGTGTATTTTACCACATCATGCCGATTCTTACAAGATTTTTGTGTAAAGTTTGCGAAAAAACTAAGAGAACAAAAGAAAGTGCACCACCGGATACCAGCTAAGCTAATATCCGGGATACACTTTCCGGTTAGTTTACCTTAAAACGCCAGCTTATTTATGCAGGTTGTAAAAAACCTTTAACCCTTCATAAGCAGCACTTGGTCCCAGATCTTCCTCGATGCGGAGCAGCTGATTGTACTTAGCCACCCGGTCGGTACGGGCCGGAGCACCGGACTTAATCTGGCCGGCATTGACGGCTACAGCCACATCGGCCAGGGTCGTGTCTTCGGTTTCACCGCTGCGATGGGAAATAATGCAGGTATAACCCGCACGTTTAGCCATCTCAATGGTCCGCAGGGTTTCCGTCAGAGAACCAATCTGGTTCAGCTTGATCAGGATGGCATTAGCCACGCCTTCCTTGATACCTTTGGCCAGACGCTCCACGTTGGTCACGAAAATATCGTCGCCCACTAACTGCACCTTGGTGCCCAGTTTCTTGGTCAAAGCCGTCCAGCCTTTCCAGTCATCTTCTGCCAGAGCATCTTCAATAGAAATGATAGGATATTTCTTCACCAGGCCTTCCAGATAAGTAATCATCTGAGCACTGGTCTTGGGAGCACCTTCTGCTTCCAGATGGTACTTGCCGCCTTTATAGAATTCGCTGGCTGCCACATCAATGGCCAGGAACACGTCCTTTCCCGGTTTATAACCGGTGCCTTTGATGGCTTCCACGATCACATCCAGCGCTTCTGCGTTGGAATTCAGGTTGGGAGCAAAACCGCCTTCATCGCCCAGACCGGTATTCAGGCCCTTGCCCTTCAGCACCGTCTTTAACTGATGGTAAATTTCCACGTTCATGCGCAGGCCTTCGCTAAAAGATTTAGCGCCTACCGGCATGACCATGAACTCCTGGATATCTACATTATTATCCGCATGCTGGCCGCCGTTCAAAATATTCATCATCGGCACCGGCAGCTCATGGGCATTTACACCGCCAATGTACTGATACAAAGGCAGGCCCGCAGAATTAGCAGATGCTTTGGCTACCGCCAGGGATACACCCAGGATGGCATTGGCACCCAGCTTGCCTTTATTCTTGGTGCCGTCCAGACGGCACAGCAGTTCATCAATCTCGGTCTGACGGGAAGCATCCAGGCCGATCAGCGCTTCGGCAATCACATCGTTCACATTGTCCACTGCCTTCAGGACGCCTTTACCGCCAAAACGTTTCTTGTCACCATCGCGCAGTTCCACCGCCTCATGCACACCGGTAGAAGCACCGGACGGTACTGCGGCCCGGCCGGCATTACCGTCATCCAGACAAACTTCTACCTCAATCGTAGGATTGCCCCGGGAATCCAGAATTTCTCTTGCATAAACCTCTGTGATTAAAGCCATCATTAACACCTCTGCTTCACTATATTTTACTTATCTAACAGGCTGTTACCTGTCATAGCCTTGGGTTGATCAATGTGTAACAAAGCCAGCATGGTAGGCGCTATATCGGACAAACGTCCCGGATGCAGCTGCCGTTTTTCCTGGCGTACCAGGATGAACGGTACCGGATTAGTGGTGTGGGAAGTACAAGGGGTTCCGTCTTCCTCACGCATCTTTTCCGAGTTGCCATGGTCGGCGGTGATACAAACCGTACCGCCTAAAGCCAGAACCGCCGGTACAATCTTGCCGGCACAGGCATCCACCGTCTCTATAGCTTTCACCGCCGCCGGCATAATGCCCGTATGTCCAACCATATCCGGGTTGGCAAAGTTCAGGATGATCACCTCGAACTTGTCCTGCCGCAGCTGTTCCAAAAGCGCCTCCGTCACCAGATATGCGCTCATCTCCGGCTGCAGGTCATAGGTCGCCACCTTGGGAGAAGGGATCAGGATACGCTCTTCCAGAGGATTGGGCTGTTCCACGCCCCCGTTAAAGAAAAAGGTGACATGGGCATACTTTTCCGTCTCGGCGATGCGGAGCTGGTGCAAACCATGCTTGGCCAAAACTTCACCCAAAGTATCGGGATAATGTTCCGGCGCAAAAGCTACCGGTGCCTTAATGGTCGCATCGTAACTGGTCATGCACACATAATGCACCGGACGGCAGTCAGCCGGACGGGCAAAAGCGGTAAACTCTGCATCATGTAAAGCCCTGGTTAATTCCCGGGCCCGGTCCGGGCGGAAATTAAAGAAGATCGCACTATCTCCCCGGGCTAACGTAGCGCCACCTTCCACTACCAGCGGCACCACAAACTCATCATTAACTCCCTGAGCATACGAGGCTGCAATGCCGGCTACCGCCGAAGCAAAGTGGGCACCCTCCCCCAGGACGATGGCCCGGTACGCTTGCTCTACCCGGTTCCATCTTTTATCCCGGTCCATAGCATAATATCTGCCGCTGACCGTGGCAATTTTTCCTACACCCAGCTGCTGCATCTTTTGCTCCAGCTGCTGGATATAGGTCAAAGCCGTCTTCGGTCCTACATCACGTCCATCCAGAAAAGCATGGACATAAACCTGGTGCAGGCCGCAGCGTTTAGCCAATTCCAGCAAGGCAAACAAATGCTCGATATGACTATGGACGCCACCATCACTGACCAGACCCAGCAGATGCAGGGCCGTACCTTTTTCCTTGGCATTCTGCATAGCCGCCAGCAGGACCGGATTCTTAAAAAATTCTCCGTCCCGGATAGCTTTCGAGATGCGGGTCAGTTCCTGGTAAATAATACGGCCGGAACCGATATTCATATGGCCCACTTCCGAATTGCCCATCTGCCCGGCAGGCAAACCTACATCTTCCCCGCTGCAAGTCAGCTGCGTATGGGGATACTCGCGAAAATATTGACTGAGATGCGGGGTCTTGGCTTCCGTGACCGCATTAAACGGCCCCGGAGGCGCAATTCCCCATCCATCCAGGATCATTAACAACAGAGGCTTCTTAGCCACTTTCTTCTCCTTTAGAAACTTCTTACGATCTCACTGAAAGAAGCAACCTTCAGACTGGCGCCGCCCACCAGGACACCATCGATGCCCTTGATGCAGAACGACTTAGCATTTTTCTCATTAACGCTGCCGCCGTATAAGACTCTGATCTTGCGGGACACGTTGTCGCCAAACAGTTTCGTCAGTTCCCGGCGTACCAGCAGGCAAACTTCCTGAGCATCAGCCGCAGTCGCTGCCTTACCTGTACCGATGGCCCACAAAGGTTCATAGGCCACTACTAATTGTTCAGCTTCCTCAGGCTTTAAACCCGTGAGGGCACTGGCCAGCTGGCCGGTAATCTTGGCTTCCGTCCGTCCTGCCTGACGCTCTTCCAGATTCTCGCCTACGCACAGCATGGGTTTTAAATGATTGCGATAGGCAGCCTGCAGTTTCTTGGCCACGATCTCATCACTCTCACCAAAAATCGTCCGGCGTTCGCTATGACCGACCAGCGCATACTCTGCGCCGATATCCGCAATCATGGTACCGGAAACAGCGCCGGTAAAAGCACCGCTGTCTTCCCAGTGTAAATCCTGGGCGCCGTAGCCGACGTTACGTCCGTCAATGGCGTCCGCCACACTTTCCAGGGCGGTGAACGGCGGGAAAATAACAATCTCGTTCACAGTACCGTTCGTTTCCTGCACGATACCCTGTGCCAGTTCCACTGCTTCTTCCACATTCTTATGCATCTTCCAGTTGCCGGCGATCAGATAACGTCTCACATTATCCAAAGCGGCTACGCCCGGAAGGATCTTACCTTCCAGATATTCCAGGGAGGCACCGCCACCCGTGGAAATATGGGTAATCTTCTCAGCCAGGCCCAGCTTTTCAATGGCAGCCACACTGTCGCCGCCACCGACGATACTGGTAGCACCGCTGGCTGCTACCGCCTTGGCGATAGCTTCCGTGCCTTTGCAGAACGCATCCATCTCGAAGACGCCCATGGGTCCGTTCCAGACAATCAGCTTGGCACCAGCCAGGGCCGCTGCATATTCCTTGCAGGTAACCGGACCGATATCCAGAGCCATGTACTCCTGTTTCAGCTGGTCCACCGTATTAACCTCGTGCGCCGCCGTAGCTTCAAAAGCCGCAGCCATGACCAGGTCTTTCGGCAACAGCAGTTTTACTTTCCGGTCTGCCGCCTTAGCTAAAATTTCTTTAGCCACATCCAGCTTATCTGCTTCTACCAGGGACTTACCCAGCTTGTAACCTTGCGCGGCCAAAAAAGTATTAGCCATGCCGCCGCCGATTAAAACCGTGTCCGCCTTGGTCAAAAGGTTAGCGATCACGCCGATCTTATCCGAAACCTTGGCACCGCCAATGATGGCTACGAAAGGATGTTGCGGATTGTCCACGGCACCGCCGATAAACTTAATTTCTTTTTCCAGCAGGAAACCTGCCGCCGAGGGCAGGAAATGGGTCACGCCTTCCACGGACGCGTGGGCCCGGTGGGAAACGCCAAAGCCATCGTTCACGTACGTATCTGCTAAGGAAGCCAGCTGCTCCGCAAACTTCAAATCATCTTTTTCTTCTTCCTTATGGAAGCGCAGGTTTTCCAGCAGCAGTACTTGTCCGCTCTTTAAAGCGGCAGCTGCCTTGGTTGCCTCTGCGCCTACGCAGTCACTGGCAAAAGCCACCGGCTGTTTTAATAATTCTGCCAAATGCTTAGCCACCGGGGCCAGGCTGTATTTAGCCACAACCTCTCCCTTGGGACGTCCCAGGTGCGCCATTAAAATTACGGCCGCCTGATGCTCCAGCAGGTATTTAATGGTAGGCAGTGAGGCCGTCATCCGGGTATCATCGGTAATCTTCCCCGTTGCATCCATTGGTACGTTAAAATCTACCCGCACCAGCACTTTTTTACCCGTTACCTCTAAATCGGCAAGAGTTTTCTTATCCATAACCAACAGCTCCTATCTTATAAGCCCTTGCTGGCGATGAACAAAGCCAGGTCCACGATACGGTTGGAATAACCCCATTCATTATCGTACCAGGAAACAACCTTAGCCAGACGTTTGCCAATCATCATGGTGGACAAACCATCCACAATAGAGCTGCGGGGATCGCCGTTAAAATCTTTGGAAACCAGAGGCAGATCCGTATAACCCAGGATACCCTTCATGGTGGTCTCGGAAGCCTTCTTCATGGCGGCATTAATTTCTTCCACCGTTGTATCCTTGCTCAGGTTAACGGTTAAATCTGTAATAGAAACGTTCGGCGTAGGTACACGCATCGCAAAACCGTTCAGCTTACCTTTCAATTCCGGTAAAACCAGGGCCACAGCCTTAGCCGCGCCGGTAGTAGTCGGAATGATAGACAAAGCCGCAGCGCGGGCACGACGCAGATCCTTATGAGGCAGGTCCAGGATCTTCTGGTCGTTAGTGTAAGAATGTACCGTCGTCATCAGACCGCTTTCCACGCCAAAGTTATCCAGCAGCACCTTGGTAAAAGGAGCCAGGCAGTTGGTCGTGCAGGAAGCGTTAGAAATAATATTGTGTTTCTTGGGATCATACTTATCGTTATTCACACCCATGACGATGGTGATATCTTCGTTCTTGGCAGGTGCCGAAATTAAAACTTTCTTAGCGCCGGCAGTGATATGAGCCTTGGCCAGGTTAGCATCCGTAAAACGACCGGTGGATTCCAGGACAATATCTACGCCCAGCTTGCCCCAAGGCAGTTGTGCCGGATCTTTCTCGGCGTAAATCTTAATCTTCTTCCCGTTCACCACGATATAATCTTCGCCGTAATCAACTTCACCGGCAAAAATTCCGTGTACGGAATCATATTTCAGCAGATGTGCCAAAGTCTTGGCATCCGTCAAATCATTGATACCCAGAACTTCAATGTCTTTCTTCGTGGTCATGATCCTGAAAGCTTCACGACCAATACGACCAAAACCATTAATACCAATCTTTACCATAATAAACTTCCTCCTTTAAAATGAATAGTTGTGGCTGCAGACCAGCCCAAAATCTATATGGGGAAATAATAAACATTTTACTGGCCGTTGCTAAGGATGTTCGCCATCTCATTGGCCGCAGCCTCATCCGTGATCAGGATGTCCTGCCTGGTAGCACGGGAAACTGCCAGGATGGCCTTAGCCTTAGACTTGCCGCCGGCCACACCGATCACCGTGCCAATCTGGGGTAAATCCTGCATCATCAGGCCGGCATTGTTCGTCATAAAAATCTGACTGCCGTCCAGGGCGGTATACTGCCCTACGGCTTCACCTACCGCGCCCTCAGCCAAAAGCTTATCTATAAAAGGCTGCGGCAGATGTCTATGTCTGGCCATCACATCCGCCCTGCCGATACCGTGTACCAGGATATTGGCATGTTTAACGATATCCACTACCGCACGCACGCCTTCGTCTTCCGCCAGGATGCTCCGTAAAACTTCCTGACTGACAGAATCCGGCACATATAATTGGCGGTAGGATGCGTGCAGATGTTGCGCTAAAACGGTAGCCACGGTATTAGCCTGCAGTTCCACCGTATCGCCTAACCCGCCCCGGGCCGGTACAACTACCGTTTCCGGGAAATTACCGCTGATATTGGCGGCCATAGCCGCTAACGTAGTACCGCCGCTCACCGCCACGATATTACACTTACTTTCCTTAAGCAGGATTAACAACTGACGAGCGGCAGCGCGGCCCATTTCCCGTTTCACCACCGGCTCCTTATCAGAATCACCGGGGATGATGACCACCTGTTTAATATTCAGGCGGGCCAGCAAATACTGCTCCAGGGAACTCAGGCCCTGCAATTTTTGCACATAATCGGCCAGTTCCCGTAAAATATTATTGCCTTCCTCGGTTACCGACATCCCGGAAGTGGAGAAGACCAACAGTCCGGCATTTTTTAAAAAATCCACCTGGGCCCGCAAAACCCTTTCGCTCAAATTCAATTTAGCAGCCAGGGCTCTTCTGCCGATAGGCTGTTCATTACTGACCTGTCGCAAAACCTTATAACGTTCCACCAGCAGGTTAGTCAGTTCCGGCACAATCTTTTTTTGTAAATTAATAATGTTATCAATCATCTTAATCCGTCCGTTTTTTGTCCCTCTCGGAACATTTTTAGTCCCACAAAATCTAAACAAAAAAACTTCTGCCGCATTTATTGTAACATAAAGACGACAAAAGTTAAAGAGTAAAGTCTCACTTTAGCCAACAACTTGCAATCACAACTATTGCCACTCTTAACGGTAGCGCACATTTTCAGGCTGCAAATCGTGGAAATGCAAGCGCTCATGCGCTGTCTTTTCCCAATCCGTACCTGCCTGGCCATAATTAGCATAGGGATCGATGGCCAAACCGCCCCGGGGCGTAAATTTTCCCCAGACCTCAATATATTTAGGCGCCAGCAATTTAATTAAATCTTTCATGATAATATTGACGCAGTCTTCATGAAAGTCACCGTGATTCCGGAAACTAAACAAATACAGTTTCAAGGATTTACTTTCCACCAATTTCTCATCCGGTACATACGCAATATAAATAGTGGCGAAATCCGGCTGGCCTGTTAAAGGACAAAGACTGGTAAACTCCGGACAGTTAAATTTTACAAAATAATCATTGCCGGGATGCTTATTGGTGAAAGACTCCAAAATATCCGGCGCATAGTCCGTAGGATATTGTGTCTTGGTGCCTAAAAGATGCACACCTTGTAATTCTTTCTTAGTTCTTCCGCTGGTCACTTACTTCGCCCCCTACTTTTTCTCCCAGACATAAGACCGCAGGTCACTTCTTTCCAGGGCTGTTACCAGCAGCATGCCGCACACGCCTGCAATAGCCTGTCCCACAATCAAAGTACTTGCCAGTACCCAATACGGTAAATGCAACAAAAGTGACAGCCAGATGGGAACACATAAACCAGGAATGAAAGTAATGGCCGCAGCCACAATCCAATTACCACAACCGTATTTTTTACCAGTCACGATGACAAAAGAAGTCAAAATGCCCATCAGACCTCCGCCTAACATATCCAAAGGCCCTAATCCTCCCAGGACCAAATTACTAAACATATTAGCCAGACCAAACGGCACGATCAAAAAAGGAAAAATTGCGCTCAATCCGTATAATGCCGTAGAAATACGAATCTGGTATTGCCCAAAAGCAAAGCTTTGCGTACACACCATGACTAACAGGTACAACGCCATACAAATGGCTGAGATAGTTAACTTTTGCGTCTTTGTAAATTCATTCATTACAAGTTTCTCCTTTGTGAGGAAGCCTTGTGATATCCGGATACTAATTATTCGCGACATAAAAAAAGATGGAAGGCATACGCCATCCATCCAGAGTACAAAAATAATCAGGTATCAGCTACCTGCTCCCTAGTTTTGTTTAAAGACAGGATGGTTACGAACTGTCTGTGTTGTATGATACACCTTTTACCAAAATAATACAAGCCTATCTTGAAAAAAATAACCTGCATCGTCAGATGCAGGTTACTTAACCGGCAACGCTCTATCCTCCCAGGCCGCTTCCAGCCAAGTACTTTCGACGTATAAGGGCTTAACTACTGTGTTCGGAATGGGAACAGGTGGAACCCCTTAGCTATCGCCACCGTATCTTTGAA
>JAKVKY010000029.1 GCA_022484685.1 Acidaminococcaceae bacterium
CAGTTTGGCTTTCAAACTTTTGCCGGCCACCTCATCCACATGGGCCAGCACATTTTCCACGCTGCCATACTGGCAGATTAATTTCAGCGCCGTCTTCGGTCCTACGCCCTGGACGCCGGGAATATTATCCGAGGCATCCCCCATCAAACCTTTCAGATCGATGAGCTGTTGGGGCGCCAGGCCCGCATATTCTTCCGCAAACACCGCCGGCGTATAAGTCTTGATATCGCTGATACCCCGCTTAGTGTAATAGACGCTGGTATGCTCGTTTAACAGCTGCAGCTCGTCCCGGTCGCCGGTGACCACGATGACCTCGGCCTTGTCCTTGGCGCTGGCCGCCAGGGTGCCTATAATATCATCCGCCTCGTAATCATCCAGCTCCAGCACCGGTACGTTCAGGGCGCTAAGCACCTGCATGGCCAGCGGGAACTGGGATTTCAAATCCGGCGGCGTCGGTTTACGCTGCCCCTTGTACTCGGCAAACATCTTGGTCCTGAAAGTGATCCGGGATTTATCAAAAGCCACCACCATGTAACGGGGCCGGACTTCTTTTAAAAGCCGCAGCAGCATGTTGCACAAACCATACACCGCTCCCGTGGCCACACCTTTCCCCGTCATGAGGGGCGGCAGGGCGAAAAAGGCCCTGTGGATCAAACTGCTGCCATCTACCACCAAAAATTTGTCTGCCATGATCTACCTCGCTGCCCTAAAAATTTTCTATCTAATTATTATACCATACAAAATAAAAACGGTAAGCTACCCGCAGGCAACTTACCGTCTTAAATTTTAAATTACAGGCATTCCTTAATGGCTTTAGCCATACGGGCGATACCTTCCTTGATCCGGTCATCCGGCATGTTGGAGAAGTTAACACGCAGGCTGCGGTCGGTCTTGCCGTTGGGATAGAAAGCGTCGCCGATAACTGCGGCTACCTTCATCTCGATGCATTTAGCAAAGACAGCTTTGGCGCTGCATCCCTTGGGCAGGGTTACCCACAGGAACAAACCGCCCTGGGGATGAGTAAATTCCACGTTCTTGGGGAATTCCTTAGCCATGCATTCCAGGATTAAATCGCGGCGATGTCTGTAAAGGGCGATAATCTCCTTCACATGAGCATCCAGGTCGCAGTTTTCCATATAAGCATCGGCCACGCCCTGGTCAAAGTTACTGGTGTGCAGGTCGGCGCTCTGTTTAATCTTCACGAATTCCTGAACAATCTCGTGCTTGCCGGCAATCCAGCCTAAACGCAGGCCGGGGCAGAAAATCTTGGAGAAAGTGCCCAGGAACATAACCAGGCCCTTGGTATCCATGGACTTTAAGGTCGGAGACATGGTGCCGTCGTAACGGAGTTCTCCGTAAGGATCATCTTCCAGGACGGGCAGCTCGTATTTATTGATAACTTCCATAAATTTCTTGCGGCGCTCGATAGTCCAGCTGATACCGGTAGGATTCTGGAATTCAGGAATAACATAAATAAATTTGCAGCGGGGCGTGGAAGCCAGGATCTTATCCAGTTCTTCCGGGATAATGCCGTCCTTGTCGGTAGGCACTTCCTTAAACACCGGCTCATAAGCGTTAAAAGCGTTGATGGCGCCCAGATAAGAGGGGCTCTCGCACAGGACCACATCACCGGGATCCAGGAACAGCTTGCCGGCAAAATCCAGGCATTGCTGGGAACCGGTAGTGATCAAAATATCTTCGGCCTTGGCGGGCGTATGATATTTTTCCTGCATGCGCTTAGCAATCTTGGCGCGCAGGGTGGGACGGCCTTCGGTAGTTGCGTATTGCAGCAGCTGGCGGCCTTCCTTTAAAACCAGGTCATGAGAAACTTTGGCGATATCTTCTATCGGAAATAATTCCGGTGCGGGCAGACCGCCGGCAAAGGAAATAATATCCGGTTGAGCAGTCAGTTTTAACAGTTCTCTGATCTCGGAAGCTTGCATGCGTTCCATTCTCTTGGCAAATTTAACAGCCATAATTTTCTTTCCCCCTAACAAAGTAACACATTTTTTATAAATTCAGGCCTTTATCGGCCCGTGTTTACAATTTTAACACCGCCACCAGTCACTGTCAACGGCTTTGGCAAAATATTTTTACAGGCGGTAAACTTGGGCGCCGCCATGTTTGTCCCGGGTCAAGCTCCAGGGCGCGGTGCTGTTTTTGCTGGCCTGACAGAACGATGCCGCGCTGTTTTTGCTGGCCTGACAGAACGATGCCGCGCTGCTTTTCCCGCATAAAAAGAAGGCCCGCACCTACGTGCAGGCCTTCCAAGGTTACTTTTTAGAACTGGCCACGATTCTTCATAGCCTTGGTGATACGGCTCAGAGCGGAGATATAAGCAGCGACACGCATGCTGACCTTATATTCCTTGGAGAGTTCGTAAACTTCTTTGAAGGCTTTCACCATCAAAGCGGTTTGTTTCTCAATAACTTCTTCCTCGCTCCAGAAATAACGATACAGGTTCTGTACCCATTCGAAGTAAGAAACGGTTACGCCGCCGCCGTTAGCCAGGATATCCGGAATCAACAGGATGCCCTTCTTGTCCAGGATCTTATCAGCATCCGGAGTGGTAGGTCCGTTAGCGCCTTCGCAAATAATCTTCGCCTTAATCTTGGCTGCATTGGCCTTGGTAATCTGGCCTTCCATAGCGCAGGGGAACAGGATGTTAACATCCAGCTCCAGCAGTTCTTCGTTAGAAATAGCTTTGCTGCCTTTGTATTTGGTAACGCTGCCGGTCTTCTTCACATGAGCTTCCAGATCATAAGGATCGATGCCCTTGGCATTATAGATAGCGCCGTAAACATCAGAAACAGCTACTACCTTTAAGCCGGCGTCATGAGCCAGTTTCGCAGTCCAGCTGCCGACGTTGCCAAAGCCTTGTACGGCGCAGGTAGCTTTCTTGGGGTTAATCTTCTTAACCTTTAAAGCTTCCACGCCGGCGGTTACTACGCCGCGGCCGGTGGCTGCCGTACGTCCCAGGCTGCCGCCTACGGACAGGTCCTTGCCGGTAATGAAACCCGGTTCAAACTGACCCTTAATCTTGCTGTATTCATCCATCATCCAGCCCATGATCTTCGCGTTGGTGTTCATGTCCGGAGCAGGAATGTCTAACTTCTCGCCAATAAAGAAAGCAATCTTATCAATGTACCCTCTGGTCAAAGCTTCCAGTTCACGCTCAGACAACTTGGAAACATCAACGATGATGCCGCCCTTGCCGCCGCCGTAAGGCAGGCCGGCAACTGCGCACTTGCAGCTCATCCAGAAAGCTAACGTCCTGACTTCATCTGCATTCACGTTCTGATGATAGCGAACGCCGCCCTTAGCAGGTCCCATCACCGTGCTGTGCTGGCAACGATAGCCCGTAAATACTTCTACGTGGCCGTCATCCATCTTCACCGGAATACTAACTTCCAGCAGACGTTCGGGATGCTCAACGATCGCAGCGGCACCCGGATCCAGCTTCATAGCCTTAATGGCCGCCTTTAGTGGAATTTGAGATTGTTCAAATAGTCCCATGTTTACTTCCTCCTTTAAAATAAAATAATTGCTTCCTGCTAAAAATATTATACTCTATTTCGCCAATAATGTCTATGATATGTAACACCTTAAACAGTTATTTCCATATTTCTCTCATTTTTATCTAAGAAGCGGTTGCCTCGTTTACGTATGTCCCTGGAGGCAGCCGCTGCCTGTTACGGCAGGTCTTTTTTATTTATGGCTCTGGAACTCCGCATAAATTTTACCAAAGTCCACGCCGCCGATCACCTTACCCCGGTACATGGTACTCAGTTCCTCCATGCCGTTGCGCAGATGCTTGGAGGTAATGCCGTGCTCCACCGCGGAAAGATACGCTTCCACGAAAGCCGCCAGATGGTCGCAGCCTTTCAGGATGGAACCGTCCACCACTTTCGTCACGCGGCCCTGAGGCTTACGCAGGAACTCAGCCAGCTCTTCTTCCGTGGTAAAAATTCGCATTTCTCCGTCCACCCGGCACTTGTTGGCAAATTCATTCTCCGTGTAATAATTAATGTCCTGGTGCCAGCTTGCCGGCAGGAGCGGCAATAATTTTTCCGCCACCTGTTCCTTCTCAATCTGCTTGATCAGTTCATCCAGACCTCGGATAGAACGTTTTACCGGCGAGATGATATCCCGGGTTAAAACTTCGGGCAGGTCGTGGAAGAGGCCGCACAAAAAGTCATTGGCTGCCCGTTCATCGTCAGCGCCGATCTGGACCGCGCAAAAATAAGCCAGGATGGCCACGATGAGCACATGGCCCATGACGGAAGTTTCCGGAACCCGGGGCGACTGCGCCCAGCGTTTCTGGAAGCGCAGCTGGCCCACCAGGTCCACGAACTTGCTGGTCTTGCCGTGGAGCGCCAGCTTCTGGACCCCGGCCAGATCGTAATGGTCCTCGATCTCGTTGGCGATAGCGTCCCGGGTTGCTTCCACGCCGTAGATACCCTGGTTAAAATGGTAGATAATATTAAATTCCCACTGGGTGGCCAGATAGTGAGCCGCGCTCAACAGTTTCTTTTCCAGGGGATAATAGTCCGGGTCGTCAAAATACTGCTGCATCCGTTTAAAGAAAGCCGGATCCACCGAAGTGAGCAACGGTTCCAATTCAGTGAAGACCCACTGGTTCAGCTCGTGACCGTGGACCCGCATCAGCTCGTGAAAAATGGGCGGCTTAATATCCGTCAGCACGATGCGGTGCAAGAATTCCATGATGCCGCCTTCGGCCAAGATCTTCCAGTTGACCTGGGCGTTATGGTCCTGCTCCTCGTAGCGGGCCAGCACGTACAGGATCATCATCTTGTGGGCCTGTTTGTCTAACTCGGTAAACCCGCCCGGGCGGATATGGTCGTTCCAGCGCTGGATGTGCGCCGCCTCATATAAAAATTCTATAAAAGCTTTGTTCAGCATGGTAGAAACTCCTTTCAGGGCACCCGCCCTGTCATCTTTATTCCTATTATATAACAATCCCCGGCCAAAATATACTCCGCCCTCGGGAAGAATCTGTAAACTTTAAAAAATATTTATTGATATTCAAAGCCTTTATGGATATAATAAAGTGATTTAGAGTGTAGTTTTTTACTTTGGACAAAGAAAGGTTGTGACAAGCGCAAAATGGAGCAGATGATACAACTGGAAGGCATCACCAAAAAGTTTGGTGCCAATCTCATCATCCCCACCCTGAACCTCTCGATCAATGATGGGGAATTTTTGACCCTTTTGGGTCCCTCCGGTTGTGGTAAAACCACTTTATTACGTATGATTGCAGGTCTGGAAACTCCTACCACCGGTAAGATTATCCTGGATGGTAAGGACGTGACCCACCTGCCTCCTTATAAACGCGATGTGAACATGGTGTTTCAGAACTACGCCCTGTTCCCGCACATGAATGTTGAAGAAAATATTTATTTTGGTCTGAAGATGAAAAAAGTTCCCGAGGCGGAAGCGGCGGAACGGGTTTCCCAGGTGTTATACTTAACGCAGCTGGAAGAATTCCGTGAACGCCGTCCCCAGCAGATGAGCGGCGGCCAGCAACAGCGTGTGGCTATCGCCCGCGCCCTGGTCAACAACCCCAAGGTGCTGCTTCTGGACGAACCTCTGGGCGCCCTGGATTACCAGCTGCGTAAAAAGCTGCAGCTGGAATTAAAAAATCTGCAGCGCAGCCTGGGCTTAACTTTTATTTACGTTACCCACGACCAGGAAGAGGCGCTCACCATGAGCGACCGCATCGTGGTCATGAATAAGGGCGTCATCCAGCAGGATGGCCATCCGGATGCTATTTACCATCAGCCGAAGAATAAGTTTGTCGCCAAGTTTATCGGCGAAAGCAATTTCTTTGAGATGGGTGACAGCGTCTACGCCCTGCGCCCCGAAAAACTGAACCTGTGCCTGGAGGAAGACTGCGTGGAAGGTAAAGAGACGCAGCATCCGGCGCCCCAATTTTTCGGCAGCGTGGTCGATATCGTTTTCTATGGCACCATTGATAAAGTCTTTATTCGTCTGGATAACTCCAACCAGGTGGTCGTCGCCTATCAGTATTTTGACGACGTGAAACGCTGGAAAGTGGACGACCGCGTCGGTATCTGGTGGTATGAGCGGGACGGGGTGAAGGTAGAACAATGAAGAACGGGAAACTTTTAGTAGCTCCTACCGTGTTATGGCTGTGCGTTTTCTTTATCATACCCATGCTCATCGTAGTAGCAGTTTCTTTCGCCAGCCGTACGCCCTACGGGCAGGTAGTCTTTAACTGGACCTTTAGCAATTACCAGAGGTTCGCCGAAGCCTTATATATCTCCATCTTTGGCCAGACCCTGGTGGTAGCCTTCATCACCACCGTGGTCACCATCCTGATGGGGTATCCAGTGGCCTGGTCCATCGCCAAGCTGCCGAAAAAATGGCAGCAGCCGGGACTGGTCATCGTCATGGCGCCTTTCTGGATTAACTTTTTGATTCGTTCCTACGCCTGGGTCATCATCCTGAGAAGCCAGGGCGTCATCAACACGATCTTACTAAAACTGGGTCTGATCACCACGCCTTTACAGATGCTGTACAACGAAGGCGCCGTGATGCTGGGCATGATCTACGCCCTGCTGCCGTTCATGGTGCTGCCCATTTACGTTTCCATCGAGCAGCTGGACCGGCGTCTCCTGGAAGCTGCCGCTGATTTAGGCGCAGCTCCCATGACGGCTTTCCGCAAGATTACCCTGCCTTTAACCATGCCGGGTATCGCGGCCGGGACCATCCTGGTCTTTATTTCCTCCCTGGGCATGTTCGTAGTCCCGGACGTGATGGGCGGCGCTAAATCCGCCCTCATCGGCAACCTGATCCAGAACCAGTTCCTGTCTGCCAGAGACTGGCCTTTCGGTTCCGCTTTGTCCATCGTCCTGGCCGTACTGTCCCTGGTACTCATCATGCTGTATTATAAAGTCCTGAATACCCAGAAGGGAGGCGCTGACGATGCAAAAGACGTGGCGTAGTTCCGTACTGCTGGCTTATTCTCTGGCAGTGCTGGCGTTTTTGTATCTGCCGCTGATCATCCTGGCCCTGTATTCTTTTAACGACTCCCGTATCAACGCGGTCTGGAGCGGCTTCACCTTTAAATGGTACCAGGCCCTCTTTCAGAATACCCGGGTGCTGGAAGCTTTAACCAACACCCTCATCATCGGTTTCTTCTCCACGATTATTTCTACGGCTTTAGGCACCACGGCAGCCATCGCCCTGCACCGTTACCATTATAAATTCAAGACGGTGATCAACGGCCTGGTCTATCTGCCCATCCTGATCCCGGAAATCGTCATGGGCCTGTCCCTGCTGGTTCTGTTCTCCCAGGCGCATCTGCCTCTGGGCAAACCGACTTTGATCCTGGCTCATATCACCTTCTGCGTGTCCTTCGTGGTCATCACCGTCGGCGCCCGCATGGAAGGTATGCGTAACGATTTGGAACAGGCGGCCAGCGATCTGTATGCCACTCCCTGGCAGACTTTCCGCTACATCACCCTGCCGCTAATCATGCCCGGCATCATCGCCGGCGCCCTGATCGCCTTTACGCTTTCCATCGATGATTTTGTTATCAGCTTCTTCGTGGCCGGTCCTAATTCTACGACCCTGCCGCTGTATATTTACGCTATGGTTAAGCGGGGTATCTCGCCCGAGATTAACGCTCTCTCAACCTTAATGATGTGCGCGACCGTTTCCATGGTCGTCCTCGCCGAGATCTTACAACCACGGCATCATCATCGCAGCCAGGAAGAATAAGCCCAGGTTTTACAATTTAATATTTAAGGAAAGGTGGGATTACCAGAAAATGAAAAAGTATGTTTCCCTCTTGCTGTTCCTGCTGCTCTCGCTCCTTTCAGGATGCAGTACCGGTCCGTCCGGTACCACCACACCCCCCAAGTCTGCACCCTCCAGTCAACAACAAACCTTAAATTTGTACAGCTGGGCAGACAACTTCAATCCCGAGGTCCTGGCGGCCTTTGAAAAAAAGTATAACTGCAAGATTAATTACGATGTGTTTGCCAATAACGAAGAACTGCTGGCCAAGATTCAGGCCGGCGGCTCCAGTTACGATGTGATCCAGCCTTCCGACTACATGGTAGCCACCATGATCAAGCTGAAACTGCTGGAACCTTTGGAGGTCAAGGCCCTGCCTAACACCAAAGGTATCATCCCCGCCCTCCGGGCTCCGTCTTTTGATCCCGAAGGCAAATATTCTGTGGTCTACACCTGGGGCGTTACCGGCATCGCCTACAACAAAAAGTTTGTCAAGGATACGCCTAAGAGCTGGCATGATTTATGGAACCCGGCTTATAAAGGCCGGCTGATTCTCTTAAACGACAGCCGCGAAGTCCTGGGCATGGCTTTAAAGATGCATGGTTATTCCAACAACAGCACCAACCCCGCCGAAGTACAGACCGCCTTAAAGGATCTGCAAAAACTGATGCCCAGTATCCTGGCTTTTGATACGGACACCATCAAGCAAAAGTTTATCGCGGAAGAAGCCTGGATCGGTACCATGTGGTCCGGCGACGCGTACTTCACCTACAAGGATAATAAGAATATCGGCTTTGTGATTCCTGAGGAAGGCGCCACGATTTGGGCAGACACTTTTGCCATTCCCAAAGGCAGCAAGAACAAGGAACTGGCCGAGAAATTTATTAACTACCTGTATGACCCGGAGGTCAGCGCCAAGAACTACGAATATATCGGCTACAATGACCCCAACGAAAAATCCGAACAGTACCACAGCAAAGAATATAACAATGATCCTTTCCTGAAAGCTGCGAAAGATTACATTACCAAAGGCGAATGGCTGAAAGACATCGGCGATGCTTTACCGATGTACGATAAGGCCTGGACAGAATTAAAGACGGGTAAATAAACTTTTAAAAACGAGGGAGGAATTTTTATGAAGAAAAAACGAGGCTTACTGTTAGCAGCTATCATCACCGGGTCCATTCTCTTACTCTCCGGCTGCGGCGGCGGCGATAAAAAAGGCGGCGCCAGTGGTGACAAAAAGGTTCTGAACATTTACAGCTGGGCGGATTACTATGCGCCCGAGGTTATCGCAGACTTTGAAAAGAAATACAACTGCAAGGTAACCTACGACGTGTACTCCAACAACGAGGAACTGCTGGCCAAGATGCAGGCCGGCGGCGCTCAGTTCGATATTATCCAGCCGTCCGATTACATGGTGACCACCATGATCAAGCTGGACATGCTGGAAAAACTGGATAAGAGCAAGCTTCCTAATGCTGCCAATATCACCAAAGATTTGCAGCATCCGGCTTATGACCCCAACGAAGATTACTCCCTGGCTTATGTCTGGGGCATCACCGGTATCGTGTACAACCAAAAATTTGTCAAAGAGGCGCCCACTTCCTGGGCCGACCTGTGGAAACCGGAATACAAGGGCCATGTCATCCTGTTAAACGACTGCCGCGAAGCTTTCAGCTTTGCCTTGAAAAAGAACGGCTGGTCTAATAACAGCACCGACCCGGCTCAGGTAGGCAAAGCCTTCCAGGATTTGAAAGCCTTGAACAGCAACGTGCTGGCTTATGATACTGAGAACATCAAGCAGAAATTCATCGCCGAGGAAGCCTGGATCGGTCAGATGTGGTCCGGCGATGCCGCTTACTGCTACACCGATAACAAGAACATCAACTTTGTGGTACCGAAGGAAGGCAGCCTGATCTGGGCGGACAACATGGCCATCCCCAAGGGCTGCAAGAATAAGGACCTGGCCCTGGCCTTTATCAACTACATGTACGACCCCGATGTGAGCGCCAAGAACTTTAACTACATCCGGGTACCTAACCCCAATGAGAAAGCCTGGCCCAAGATGAACGCGGCTACTTTGAACAACCCCATGCTCAAGGTTGGCAACGCCAGCATCAAGAAGGGCGAATGGCTGCATGATATCGGCAATGCGATTTCGATGTACGATAAGTATTGGACGGAATTGAAGACCGGTAAGTAAGTTTGCAAATTTAACCTGTTGGGAAAACAGGTTACGATTAGAATTTAGTTAGTACGACATACCCTCACCGTTAACACGCTGTGTGCGATTCTCTACGCGGTACCCGGTTCGGAAAACCACCGAACCGACCGCTGTGATTCAGACGCACCGCTTAGTTAACGGCGAGGGTATTTTCGTTTCTAAAATAAGAAGAACCCCATTGTTGGACGCACTTCGTTCAACAATGGGGTTCTTTAATTTGCAATCTTATAACAAGCCTAAACCTTCTAATAAGATTTTCAGGCCCAGCAGGCAGAGGACCGCGCCGCCGGCAATCTCAGCCTGGGTACGGAAACGTTCGCCCACCTTGAAGCCCAGCAGGCCGCCGGCAAAGGCAAAACAGAAGGTGGTGATGCCGATAAGGATGGAACTGGTCCAGACGTTAACTTTCAAAAAGGCGAAGCTGACGCCGACAGCTAAAGCATCAATGCTGGTAGCCACGGCCAGGGTCAACATCTTCTTGAAACTATAGGCGTGGACAATTTCGCAGGAGCCGCCGCTTTCCCGGATCATGTTGATGCCGATGTAACACAAAAGGACAAAGGCAATCCAGTGATCGTAGGCGGTAATATAATCCGCAACCAGACGGGCGGCAAAGTAGCCGAGGACCGGCATCAGGAACTGAAAGCCGCCGAACCAGGCGCCAAAACTCAGCGCGCCTTTAGTCCGTGATTCCGGTTGTAAAGCCATGCTGCCGCACACGGAAACGCTAAACGCATCCATGGACAGACTGACTGCCAGTAAAAAAAGTTCCGCTAAACCCATAGCGTGGTCCTTTCCCCTCTTACAGGTATCAACACAAGATTTTTAAGCATTGGCAATAGTTTACCATAAAAATTAGATTTTGCAACTACCCCTGGTGTAAAATTTTGCCGTTCCCTTTGGGGAAGCGCAGGCCAATTTTACTAACCAAATTTTTGAGGCGCTGCTACCTTCTACTGCGCCGCAAAAAGTTTTGCCACCGCCGCCTTAAATTTATTGGCGCCGCCCATGGACGGATGAGGCACGGCCACGCTCTGCACACCGTAGCGGGCCAAAGTGTCCGCGCTTTTGCGGCCGATGGCCACCACCTGGCAGCCGGCCGGTAAAAGTTGCAGCAGTTCCCGGGCGTAGACGATGCCTACGTCCAGTTCGACTTTTTCCGGGGTGCGGTTGGTGAGCAGCCCTGCTTTTTTGTACGGATGGAAGGGAAATATATTCCACAGCACCGCGTCAAAAGTTGCCAGGCCGTGACGGTGTAAAGTTTCCCACATCACCGTGGCGGTAGGCTCGTTAAAACCCAGTTCCCGCTGGGTCGCTTTTAAAAGCGGGCACGCCGGGTTGCTGGTGCGTTCATAGTGCCAGGTTCCCAAAACTTCTTCCGGTTTAATTTCCGGATGGTGCCCCAGCAAAATTCTTTCCGAGGTCATGGCCATGCCGGAAAAATGGCCGCCCTGATAACCCAGACCTTCGGCGATAAATAAATAATGGGCGCCGGTCCGCAGTTCCAGGTAGCGTTTAAAATTAGCGGCACGAATCTGCGGCGCCGCAGGTGAAATATCGTAAGTAGGATCGTAATCCGCCCAGGGATTAAAAACTTCCGGCGCGTGATAACTTTGTAAATGCTCCAGAAAAGTTGCAACGCTAACCACGTTTCCGCCTCCGTCTTCGAAATTTGGTAACCGCAAAAATTTTACCTGCGCAAAATTTGGTAAAGCTAAAAAATTTGTCTGACCAAAATTTGACCAAGCTAAAAAATTTTGCACCGCCAAATTTTCTTGCCGTCCAGTTTTTAATTCAGCGAACTCTGATAATAGGTGTACATGATGTAGTTGGCCATGGCATCCTCGTAATCATGAGCGGGATACGGCTCGTCCACCTTGTCCACGAAATTAAAATCCTTGGAATAATAATAAGCCTTGTCGCCGAAGAAACCTAAAGCGTATTCCGGACCGCTGTAATTTTGCAACAGGTTGCGGCCGAAGAAACGCTCCGGCGGTTTGATGCCTTCCAGACACAGCAGCGTCGGCGCTAAATCCACCTGGCTGGCGTACATGTCCGGACGAATATTTTGCAGCGGCGCCAGATTCTTGGCCACAAAGATAATGGGAATAGGCGCGATGCTCTGCCGGTCCTCCCCTTTAGGCACGATATTCATATACTCGCCGCCGGAATGGGGATTATGATCAGACGTAATGATGAAGAGCGTGCGGTCATCCATGAGACCTTTACGCTCCGCTTCCTCAAAGAAGGCTTTCAGGGTGCAGTCCACCCAGTACATGCCGTGGATAGTCACGATCTGGTCCGAGCGGAAAGACAGCGGCGTGTCGTTCCAGGCCGTCTTGTAATAAGGATACGGCTGGTGCATGTCCAGGGTCTTGTCCACCAGGAGATATTTCTGGTCCCGCAAATCCTGCATATACTTCAAAGCCACATCGTACATCACATCGTTATGGAAACCCCAGCCTGAGGCGCCGGTGAAACCCATCTCTTCAATCTGTTCCCGGGCCACGTAATTTTTCATGCCGAACTGGGTGGGATACTGATGGAACTCGTTGTCATAATACTGACTGGAAGCGCTGAGGAAATAACCGGGAATGTCGTTGTCCTGCAAACTGCGGAACAGGGACGGCTGCTTTGGTCCCGGCAGGTCGTTATCAAAGACGAACAAGGAACGGAAAGTAGAATTCAAACCTTCGGTCGTGGGCAGCGCTGAGGTGTAATAATGGTCGATGTGGGGATATTTTTTCAGCAGGCTGTCCAGGAACGGCGTAGCTTCTTCCGGGATGCGGGGATTATACGCATGGATGTAATCCCGGTGCACGGATTCCAACACCAGCATCACGATGCGGTCGTAAGCCGGCGCCGGCAAAGGTTCCGGCGCTTCCGTCCGCAAGATGCCCAGCCGGGTCAGAATTTCCTGATCCTGGTCGGACAGTTTCTTTTCTTTCAGCACCACATGCAGGCGCGTGATCTTATCTTTTTTAAAGACCGCTTTTTCCGCGATATTGGGCACGATGGCCGTGACCAGTAGATCCCGGTACTCATCCTTGCTTTTCTGTACCCGTTCGATGGTCCACAGGCCGGAAGCCTTGTACACGATGGCGTTCAGCTGCTTACCGGAAGTGTAAAGCAGGTTTAACGCCATGGTGAAAGCGGCGATGCACAGCAGGGACCAGACAAAGTTCGGTTTATGCTTGCGCTTCGCCGGCACATGGAACAGCAGCACCAGCACCAAAATAAATTCGGCAAAGCCGCCCACGAAGTTCCAGGAGAAAGAAGTCATGACGCCTTCGATGGCGTAAATATTAAAGTTGCGGAAAAGGATGCTCTGCACGTGCATGGAGGTCTGCCAGAAATACACGGCGTCCCAGACCACGAGGATATTCACCAGCAGGTACACGCCAAAATAAACGCGTTTCATCCACAGCGTGGGGTTCTTGTGGTAGAACATGGCCGCCAGAAGCACGAGGATGATGTTATTATTGAGGCCGGCCAGGATGGCTACCACGCTTAAGAAACCTTTGTCCATCTTTAAGGTGACGACCATGTAAGCCACGTACAGCAGATACAAAAGTCCCGTCACCACCACGGGCCAGTACCGGTCAATCCGGTCCGGGATCCGCCTGCGGCGGAAATACAAAAGCCCTGCGACTATAAGCAGCAGCAGGTCACGCAGTAAGCTATCGATTAAATGCGTCCAATATTCTTCGGCGGGGAAAGGCGATACGGACTTATAAAAGTTCCAGGCGCTATCTTCTTCTATGTAATAAATGCCGGCGCAAAGAAGCAGCGGCAGCAGCCACCGCCATTTACTCCTGCACCAATTCCAAAAACGCATCTCTCGCTTGCACCCCTCAGACTCTTATACTAAAAAATAACAAGGCTCGTCCACAATTTCCAGCGTCAAAGGCGTGTTCGTCACCGCGTCTCCGTCTAATTCTACCGGAAATTCTTCTTCGTTGCAGCGGATCTTCAGCCGCTTCGTCTTCTTAATGATGATACTCTTATCGCTGTTCAAAGCTTCGATGGCAATCAAGGTGGCATACTTTAAGAAATCCGCCCGCTTGCTGCCCGTGAACAAAGCCACATGCAGGTACGGGTCGCTGAGCCCGGCGCCGCTAAATAAACTATAACGGCCGGCATAATAACGGCTCTTGCCCACGATGACCGAGGCGGCCTGATGCCAGGTAGGATCTCCGTCTAACTGCACCTGGAACACATAGCGCCAGTGGCTGATCAGAAGTTCCTTGCTCATGGTCTCGCCGCCGGTGAGCAGATAAGCAAACTTGGACAGTAATTTTTTCTGCAGCAGGCTGACGTTATCCACTACCAGGGAATCAAAACCTACGCCCGCCACCGTCAAAAAGATACTGCCGTTGGCCCGGCCCAGATACACCGGCTGCGCCAGACCGCGAATCACCCGGCACACCCATCTCTGAGGCTCGATGGACAAGGAAAGTTCCTTGGCGATCAAGTTGACCGTACCCGCCGGAAAGACGCTGATGTACGGATGGCAGTCTTCGTGCAGCAATAAATCAATCATGGCCCTGATGGTGCCGTCGCCGCCGGCGATGATCACCCACTCATAGCCTTCGTGTTTAGTGCGGTACGCAATCTCGGGCAGCTCAGCAAATTCCCGGACGGCATAAAAATCCACCTGCGTCTGAGGCAGCGCCTGGCGCAGTAAGTTCACCGTCTCGTTGACCCGGGCAATCATGCTGGCAAAAATCTGCTTGCCGGAGTTTCTGTTCATCAGGAACAGGACCTTATGAAATTGTTCGGGATAAACTTGTTTGTACTCCATGAGTCCTCTTAGCTTTCTTTAAAAATCCATTTCTTCCGGGATAAATAATTCCAGACCACCACGATGGCGCTGGCCAGCATCTTGCTTAACATGGGGTGCCAGCCGCACAAGCCTACGAAAATATACATGAGCAGCAGGTTGAACCCCAGGCCGATGGCGCTGACCAAAAGTACCAGCGTGATCTCGGTGCCTTTTTTGTAACGGGCGCCGCTGTTAAAGACAAAAATATTACCAAGGAAATAGTGAAAAATAGTAGAACACAGGAAGGCCAAAGCCGTAGCCGCTTCGTAGTGGATACCTGCGTAATGGTTAAAGAGCCAGAACAGACCCCACTCGAACAGGGCGGCGGTGCCGCCGATCACCAGATAGATGAGCAGCTTGATGGTATCACTGTCGTCGTAGTCAAAACCAAAAATTTTCTTGTGGGCAAACCGGGGCGCCGGCTGGTCCGACGTTTGCTCTTTGTCCGGCGCTGGCAGTCCGGTCGTACTTTCTTCCCGGCCCGGCGCCTGCACCTTGTCCTGCTCCGTCATTTATGCATCGCTCCGGCGGCAATCATGACCAGGGCGTTGAGCACGGCTTGTTCCTGCTCCGTGTTTGCCGTTGTATCTGAGGCCAGGTTGCTGAATACTTTCAAGGCCGCTTTTAATTTCGTCTTTTTCATGCCGTGCTGCTGGGTACCGTTGACCTGTACGGAACGGGAAACGGCCTCCAGGACTTCCTGGGCCATCAGTTTTTCCTGGCCGCTGGCAGCCGCGCAAGCCTTAATCTTCGGTTCCAGGGTCGCAGCCACTTCCATAAATTCTTTCGGTCCCATACCCCGGGACTGCTTAGCTTCTGTCATCGTTTAACCTCCACGCCCTCAGGCACTTTTGCCGCCGTACGGCAGTTAGCTTTGCTGTAGTTATGCTGTAAATATCACGGCAGCTTGTTGCCGTTTAAGATGCGCCACACGCCAGCCTGGCGTGCCGCATTTATTATATGCAAATGTTGGGCATCCTGCAAGTCTCGCTCCGGTTCCAGCTTCCCCTTCTCAATGACCAGCCGGTGGTTAAAGGCCCAGTCGGATTTCTGTAAAGGCGGCAGCAGCGACGCATAGGTACTGCCTGCCGGCAGCAGCAGCTCGCACAAGGTAGGCAGAATCTGCAGATGGCTGCCCACCATGGTGTCCGGCAACAGCTGTTTGGTGACGCCGGCGCCATAGAAAATGCACGGCACACCGCTTTCTTCCTGGCGGCTGACCTGGGTGGCAAAACTAAAACGCTCGCCGTGATCGCCGGTCAGGACGAACAAGGTATGCTCGCCGCCGATCTTTTTCACGAACTTGCCGATTTCCTGATCCGCATACCAGATATGCCCCAGCTGATTCAGGGTCGCTTTATCCTTAGGGATGGAAGGCGGCAGCTTGGCCGCTACTTCCTGACGGGGAAAACCTTTGCTGTCCACGTCATATTCAAAGGGCGGGTGGTTACTGGTGGTCAGGATAAAATGGAACGCAGGCTGCTTGTCTTTCGCCATGTAACGTTCAACGGCGGCAAAGAGCGCCTCATCCGGCACGCCCCAGGAATTCTGTCCCTGCTCCGGCAGCTCGTCGGCGCAGTGGAACTCGTCAAAACCTTCCCGCAGGGCAAAAGCTTTTAAATCCTGCCAGCTGCTGAGACCGCCGTACCAGAAACAAGTCTTGTAGCCGGCTTTTTTCAGCAGCGCGCCGATGCCGGTACCGTAAATATCCGCCCCATGTTCATGATGGTAGTTGGGATACAGGCCCACATCGGGCAGACCGGTGATGAAACCGTTCAGGCTGGTCATGGTCCCGTTGCCGTTAGGCAGGAAATGATAGGTGGAGGCGCCCTGCTCCTTAAGCCACTCCGCCTGGCTGGCCAGTCCCAAATTTAAATACTGGGGCAGGAGCGGCCACACGGCATAGTTCTCGCCTAAAATCAGCACCACGTTCTGAGGTTTAACAGGCAGGTTTTTCCCGGCCGTCGTCCGGGCAAAGGCCGCATCAAAAGTGGCAGCGGCCGGATTACCGCCTAAAGTTTTAATATCTTCACGCAGCTGCTCCGGGGTAATCTTTTGCGTGGCTACCTCGTAGGAGCGGCGGTAAATACTCCACACCCGGTACAAAGCCTGGCCGTCGTCCAGGATAGCTTCGTTCAGCAGGTTGGATTTGGTCCGGGCCGCACTCTCCCAGTGGATGCCGTTATCCGAATTAAAAGCGCCGCCAAAACGGCAGAAGATAAAGAAGACCGGGAACAGCACCACGAAACCGGCGATGAGCGCCCTGACATGACGTTTAGGTTCCCACACCGGCCAGTCCAGCAGACACCACAGCACGTACACCAGAAAAGCGCTGATGAGGATGACGCCTAAAAGCCGGGGCAACAGCTGGTATTCATGCAGCGCCGTGCTCACGATGGCCTGCTGGTCATCCTTCATGCCGTTAATCAGCATTACGTTAAAACTCTGGTTAAAAATTTTGTAAAAAGGAATGCGGGCCATGAACAGGAACGTCATGAGCGTTACCGTGAGCGCGCCCCAGATCTTGCGCAGCCGGGCCGCCGGCCATTTTTTAACAACGATCTGCGGCAAAGTGGCGAACACGAAAGCCGGCAAAGCCAAAGCACCTGCCGTCTTTAAGGTGATGCGGAGGCCGTACCAGAAAGTCAGGGCCAGATCGCTGCCGCCCGCCGTGTTCAGCTGGCTGGCAAAAATGCCGATAAAGACCCAGCGAAAGATCATGATGATGACGTTGAGATAACAAAACAGTTTTAAGTCCTGCTGAATATTACGTAAGAATTGCACGATTGCTCCTTCTGGATGTTGTGTTAGAATTGCCCGGTTGTTCCTTCTGGATGTTGCGTGAAAATTGCCCGGTTGTTCCTTCTGGATGTTGCGTGAAAATTGCCCGGCTACACCTTAGTCTCCATGCCGGTACCGCTGACCGGCGCCTTGGACAGCCAGTAATCACAAGCTGCCAGCACCTGATCCACGGTGAGCCTGGTCATGCACTGCATATCATCGCAGTGATGTTTCATACCTGCGGCGCAGCCGTTACAGGGCGGATCCGCCATAACGATGGTAGCCAGGTCCGTGTACGGCCCGTACAGATCCGGATGACTGGGTCCGTACATGGCCACGATGGGCACCTTCTGGCTGATAGCCACATGCATGGGGCCGCTGTCATTGGTGATGATAAGCGCGCAGCGGCGCATGGCCGCCGCCAGCTGCCCGATCGTAAAACGTCCGGTGGCAATGATGGGCTGGCTCTGCATAAAACCGGTGGCTGCCGTCACCATGTCTTCATCCATGCTGCCGCCGAAAAAGACAATCTTAAACCCACGGCCCGCCAGGGTATCCGCCACCTGGGCAAAACGTTCCGGTGCCCAGCGTTTGGTTTCCACGGCGCTGCCGATATTAAACCCGATCAGCTGGTCGGTCACGTCCACGCTCTGTTCCTGCCAAAAACCATTAGCCGCTGCCGTAGCTTCCGGCCCCGGAAAAATTTCCAGGCCCAGATGTTTAGGCTCCGCCACGCCCAGCTGTTTTAACACATCCAGGTACATGTCCGCGGCGTGCTTGCTCCGGTCAAGCGGCGTAAACACATCCCACAGCGGTTTAAACAAACTGTGACACGTGCCCACCCGCTGCCCCACCTTAGTCAGGGCGCATACGAAAGAGCAGCGCTCGTTGGGATGCAGGTTGATGAGAATATCAAAATGCATCTCGCTCAGCTTATGGGCGCAGGCGCACAAAGCCAGGATACTGTTGTCCCGGCCTTTCTTATCAATGGTCAGCACCTCGTCCAGATACGGATTGTGCAGCACCACGTCTTTTAACTTTTCGTCCACCAGCATGCTGATGTGCGAATCCGGCGCCGCCTGCCGCAGGGCGTGAATAAAAGGCGTGGTCAAAGTCAGGTCGCCCAGATGCATCAAAAAGGTAACCAGAATTTTTTTATGATTGAGTTCCATGACCTGCACCTTCCATCTTCTCCTTATACACCGCAAAAAGCTGTTCCGGCGGCACCGCCGCCATACATTCCCAGTGGTCGCACTGTTTTTGCAAACAGCCGGCGCAGGGTACCGGCGCCACGATCACCGTGGCCCCGTCAAAACCGTAGGGTCCCGTCCGTTCGGGACGGGTAGGCCCGTACACCGCCACCAGCGGTTTCTTAAAGGCCGTGGCAATAAAGAGCGGTCCCGTATCGGCGCTAAAATAAAATTTACAATGCTGGATGAGCGCGCCCAGTTCCCTTAAACCGGTCTGGCCGATCAAATTGAGCAGCACGCCGCTGCCGGTGTCCCGCCTGCTGTAACGGGCCGACGCTACCCGCATCGCAATCTCGGCGCCGATGCTTTCCTCGTCCTTGCTGCCCGCCAGAACCACATTGGTGCCTTCTTCCAGGAGCAGCTGCGCCAGTTTGGCAAAATGTCCGGCCGGATAAGTTTTTGTAGCC
>JAKVKY010000030.1 GCA_022484685.1 Acidaminococcaceae bacterium
GTCGGCACGGCAATTCCTGTAACGGCCACAGCGAGTATGTGGTGGCGGAAGCCGATGAAAGTGACGGTTCCTTCTTAAAGTTTAATCCGTACCTGGCGGTCATCACCAACATCGAGAACGACCATCTGGACCATTACGGTACGGTGGAAAATATCTATAAGGCCTTCAAGCAGTTCGTGGATAATATCCAGCCGGGTGGCAAGGCGGTCCTGTGCATGGATAACTCTACGGTGCGCCGTCTTTCCATCGAGACGAAGCGTGACTTTGTGACTTACGGTCTGGAAAAGCAGGACGATTACAGCGCGGATAATATTAAGTACGCCGTAGGTACGACGACTTATGATCTGTATTATAAAGGTAAGTTTGTGACCCAGGTGACCCTGGCGGTACCGGGACGGCACAACGTGCTGAATTCTCTGGGCGCTTTTGCGGCGGCCCGGACGATTAATGTGCCGGTGGAGAAGATTGTGAAGGCTCTGGCCGGGTTCCACGGGGTGAAGCGCCGTTTTGAGACCAAGGGCAAGGTGCAGGAGGTTTGGATCGTGGACGATTACGCCCATCATCCTACGGAGATTGCCGTGACCCTGAAAGCAGCCAAGCAGACCGGCGCCAAACGGGTGGTGTGCGTGTTCCAGCCCCACCGTTATACCCGGACCAAGATTTTGCACGAACAGTTCTGCCAGTGCTTTAAGGATTGCGACCTTTTGGTTTTGACCCATATCTTTTCTGCCGGCGAAGACCCCATCCCGGGTGTGAGCAGCAGGGAACTGGCCAACGCGGTCCATGCCGCCACCGGTCAGGAAGTTGTTTATATTGAAGATTTTGCCAAGGTGACGGAATATCTGGAAAAGATTGCCGCCCCGGGCGATATTATCATGACCATGGGCGCCGGCGATGTGTATACGATTGGCGAGCGCCTGCTGACTAATTTGGAGAAGGCGGTTAGGAAGAACTGATGGATAAGAAAAAGATTATCGGCCTGGTGATGGGCGGACCTTCAGCGGAAAGTAATATTTCCCTGATCACGGGCCGTTCTATTGCTATCGCCCTCAGGGATAAAGGTTATACGGTGAAAGAGATCGAACTGGATCCCTATAATTTTCAGGAACAATTAAAACAGAGCGGCGCCCAGGTGGTGTTTAACGCCGTGCACGGTATGTACGGTGAAGACGGGCGCTTGCAAAGCGTCCTGGAGATGCTGGGTATGCCTTACACCGGCAGTGGTGTGTGCGCCAGCGCTATCGCCATGGACAAGTTTGCCACGAAACGGGTACTCTTAGGCAGCGGTATTCCTACGCCCAAGAGTTTGTTTTTATATCGCAAGGATAAGAACCGGGAGGACCAGGTTGCCAGGTTGAAGCAGGTCTTCCATTTACCGGTGGTGGTTAAGCCGGCGGACCAGGGTTCCAGCCTGGGCATGAGCATCGTCAAGGACGAGGCGGAACTGGGCGCGGCTTTGGATTTAGCCTATACCTATAGTTACGGCGCCCTGGTGGAAGCTTATATCTCGGGCGGCGGTGAAACCACGGTGTGCATGCTGGAGCGCAATGGTAAGGTGGAAGTGCTGCCTATCATCCTGATCCGGCCCCACGCCGAATATTATGATTACAAGGCCAAATATACGGCCGGCGGAGCGGACCATCTGTGTCCCGCGCCTTTGCCGGAAAAAATCCTGCAGCATCTGAGCGAGATCTCAGTGGCGGCCTACAAGGCTATCGGCTGCAGCGGGGTGGCCCGGGCCGATTGTATGCTGGATGAGGAAGGCCGCGGTTACGTGCTGGAAATGAACACTGTACCGGGTATGACACCTACCAGCCTGGTGCCGGATGCCGCCGCAGCGGTAGGAATTACGTTTGGCGATTTGTGTGAACTGATTTTGAACGCAGCTCATCGTTAAGCAGGGAGTGTCTGGGGGAGGGAACAATCATGCAGACCATGCAGGAACGCTTGCAGCAGAAACGGCAGCAGAAACGCCGCCGTTCTCTGACACGGCAGGTGTTGCTGCTGGCACTGCTGGTGGTGCTGGGTCTGGCCTGGCATTTCGTCCACCGTCCGGGCTTTGCCTTTGGTGATGTGACCGTGACGGGGACCAAGCTTTTTACCAGGCAGGATCTGGTACGTCTGGGCGGCAGCCAGCTGCCGGTTAATTTATTTAACTTGTCCCGCCGGCAGTTAGTCCGGGCCCTGAAAGAAGACGTACGGGTGGCAGATGCCAGCGCCAGCTACGGCTGGGGCATCCTGCACGTCCAGGTGGTGGAGCGTAAGCCCCTGCTGTACCTGGCCAACTCCCTGAACAGCTACGTGAAGGTGGATGCCCACGGATTAGTCCTGGATATCGGCAGCGGCATCAAGGATGCGGCCGTGCCTTTATACAGCGGCGTCCGCTGCGGCAGCGCCTATATCGGCGACCAGATCAAGACACCGGAAGTGGTGAACGTGCTGGCCTTCATGCAGGGTTTGTCCGAGGAGGCCCGCTCCCAGATTGCGGAGATTGTCCTGGAACCGGACCAGAAAATCCAGGTCCGGCTTAAATACGGGTTCCCGGTGCTCCTGGGACCGGTGAGCGAAGTAGGACTGCAAGCCAAAAGCGAGCTGTTCATGACGGTCTTTGAGGAACTCAAGGACAAGCGTGTGAAAGCCAAATATATTGATTTACAATATACGAAGCCCTTTATTAAGTTACAATGACAGGTTGGTAGAAGCATGTATATTAAGACAAAACATACGAAGTTTTTAGTGCTGCTGGTCTGCGCCGTGTTAGGTTTTATGCTGGCCATGCAGTTTAAAAGTACGGGCCGGCAAAAGACGGTGCCTGTGCAGCGCGCCGAGGAATTGACGGAGCGCCTTAAGGCGGCGGAGAAAGACCGGGAACGGTTGACCGCCGAGATTGAAAGTTTGAAGGGCGGTACCGCCGCCTTTGATAAGGAAACCCAGCGGCTTAAGGCCCTGGCCGGAGAAACGCCCATGGTGGGGAAGGGTATTATCGTCACCATTGACGACAGCGCTATTCCCACCACGAAGCCCGGCAGTGATACTACGAACCTGTACGTGATTCACGACGAGGACCTGCTGCGGGTAGTGAACGAACTGAGGGCGGCCGGCGCGGAGGCCATAGCGATTAACGGCCAGCGCATGGTGGGTACCAGCGAAATTCGCTGTACCGGACCTACCGTGGTGATTAACGAGACCAGGCTGGCGGCGCCGTTTGTGATTTCTGCCATCGGCAATCCCCAGACCCTGGAAAGTTCCCTGAAGATCAGGGGCGGCGTGCTGGAGAATTTTAAGTTCTGGGGCATCAAGGCCGATGTGAAACAGTCGGATGCGGTAAAAGTTCCGGCCGTGAAACAGGGACATCAGTTTGATTACGCCAAACCGGTACCCAAGGAACAGCCGGCTCCGGCCGGTGCGGAACCGGCTAAGACCGGGACCGCAGGTAAGTAGGAAGGTGAACACATGATTTACGCGATGATAGGTTTGGTGATCGGTATCCTGGCGGGCGTCTTTGCCCCCGGTTATATACCTAAAGAGTTTGCCACGATTTTTTCCGTGGCGCTCATGGCAGGCCTGGATACGGTATTTGGCGGCCTCAGGGCCGGGATGGAAGGCGTGTTCGACGCCACCATCTTCGTGTCCGGTTTTATCTGCAACATCATCCTGGCGGCGTTTTTCTGTTACGCCGGCAGTTTGCTGAACATAGATTTTTACATGGTAGCCATCCTGGTTTTGGGCATGCGTATCTTCCAAAATCTGGCTATTATACGACGGCTTTATCTGAAGAAATAAAAAAGTTGACAAGTTGGCAGGAAAAAGTTATGCTTTTATTGAATATATAACAGTCAAGAAGTATAACTCTGTGCCAATGTTTTATGTGCCAGTGTGAATAAATAACCCAAAAGTTTAAGGGGGACACCAAGATGTTCGATGAATTAGAAGAGAAGACGAAGAATTTAGCGAAGATTAAAGTTATCGGCGTAGGCGGCGGCGGCAACAATGCCGTGAACCGCATGATTTCCGCCGGCGTACAGGGCGTGGATTTTTTAGCCGTGAACTGCGATGCGCAGGCACTGCTCTTATCCAAGGCTCCGAATCGGATCCAGATTGGTGAGAAGCTGACCAAAGGTCTGGGCGCTGGTGCTAACCCCGAGATTGGTGAGAAAGCAGCCGAGGAAAGCCGGGACCAGCTGGTAGAAGCCCTGAAGGGCGCCGACATGGTCTTTGTTACGGCCGGCATGGGCGGTGGTACCGGTACCGGTGCCGCACCGATCGTGGCTGACTGCGCCAAGGAAGTAGGGGCGCTCACCGTAGGCGTGGTTACCAAGCCGTTTACCTTTGAAGGCAAACGCCGCATGAACCAGGCTGAAGGCGGTATTGTTAATTTAAAAGATAAGGTAGATACCTTAATTACGATCCCTAACGACCGTTTACTGCAGGTCATCGACCGCAGGACCAGCATGCTGGACGCTTTCCGCATCGCGGATGATGTGCTGCGTCAGGGCGTGCAGGGCATCTCTGACTTGATCAGCGTGCCCGGGCTGATTAATGCCGATTTCGCGGATGTGAAGACCATCATGCTCAATGCCGGTTCCGCCCTGATGGGTATTGGTACGGCCAAAGGTGAAGGCGGCGCTGTGTCCGCTGCGGAAGTTGCTATTAAGAGCCCGCTGCTGGAAGCCTCTATCGAAGGTGCCAGAGGCGTACTGTTCAATATTACCGGCGGCAAGGACCTGTCCTTGTACGACGTCACCGAAGCTTCCAACGTTATCACCGAGTCCGTGGATCCGGATGCGAACATCATCTTTGGTGCGGTTATCGATGAGGCTCTGGAAGATGAGATCCGCGTGACCGTCATCGCTACCGGCTTTGGTACCAAGAATCCTGTCCTGTCCGGTACGCCTACCGTACATCCGGTGGGCTACGGTTATCGTCCTTCCGGCAATGCCGGTACGGCTAAAACCCGTACGGCAGCACCCCAGCCTGTGGCTAAACCTGCTCCGGCTCCGGCCCTGGAAACTCCGGCTGCGCCTGCTCCTGAGCACGGCGGCTACAAACCCGGCAGCAGCGTGATTAAACCGCTGCCTTCCAGCACGGAGATTCCGCCCTGGCTGAGCCGTTAAACTGTTTCACTGAACCTCTCCGGTTGATGCCGGAGAGGTTTTTTGCGCCTCCGGTAACGGAAGCAGGTCCGGGTTACAGGCTCAGTACTAGGGTGGCCGGCCATTGTAAAGTAAGTGCTTTTAGTTGCATTGCCCGCTGAATATGGTATAATGAAAGCAACAAAAATACCATAGCTTGTACCAGCTGAGAAGTGGAGGGAAAATCATGAAATGTCCGTTTTGTTCCTATCCCGATAGCCGGGTCATCGACTCCCGGGCTGTGGAAAATGGTGGTTCTATCCGGCGCCGCAGGGAATGTCCGGAATGCGGGCGGCGTTTTACCACCTACGAAAAATATGAGGAGACTCCCCTGGTGGTAAGCAAGAAAGACGGCCGCCGGGAGCCTTTTGACGTGAAGAAGCTGTTAAGCGGGCTGATCAAGGCTTTTGAGAAACGGCCGGTTTCCTACGAACAGATCCAGGAAATGGCGTACGGCATTGAACGGGAACTGCGCCTCAGGGGCGAGTCCGAGGTGAGCAGCAAGGATATCGGCGAGCTGGTGATGCAGCATCTGGCCAAGACGGACCAGGTGGCTTACGTGCGTTTCGCTTCGGTCTACCGTCAGTTTGCCGACGTGCAGAACTTTATGCAGGAACTGCAGCAGCTGATGAAGGACGAGAAGCAGCCGGAAGCGGAAGTAAAGAAATAGCTGCGGCCTGCCCAACTTGAAGTTTTCAGGACAAAGAAAAAAACCTGCTTGTGTACACAAGCAGGTTTATTTTTTGCAAGGCTTATTTTACAGCATTGACTTTTTTGGCCAATCTTGATTTCTTGCGGCTGGCAGCGTTCTTATGAATAACGTTCTTGCGAGCAGCTGTATCAATAAGGCCGGATGCATTGACAAATGCAGCCTGAGCTTCCTCTTTCTTTCCGGCAGCAGCTAAGGTTTCCACCTTACGTGCGGCACTACGGACGGCAGCCTTTACAGGAGCATTCTTGTCATGGCGCTCGGCATCGGTTTTGACGCTACGGATAGAAGACTTAATGTTAGGCACTGGATTCACCTCCCAAAATAACTTTACCGGATTATTCTATCACGGAGAGCAAGTTTATGCAAGTCTTTTGCAGACCAGGTACGAGAAAATTATTTCAGGATCGTGGCCGCGATCCGGTCCGGTTTTAGCTCAGCCAGGGTTCTGGCGCTGACAGGCAGTTTGGGATGACCCACTGCCAGGACGGAGACCGGTTTAAATTCCGGCGGCAGCTGCAGGGTGTGCAGGAGCTCTTCCGTCAGGGGCACCCGGTTTACCATGGCCCACAGGTAGACGCTGCCAAGACCTAAGGCAGTAGCTGCCAGATGCATGTTCTCCATGATGCAGGCCACATCGGCCACATACACGGGCTGGCCGTCAGCCTTGGGCTTAGCCGCCACAAAGATCAGGGTGGGAGCCTGGTAGAACATATGGTAGTTAGGGTTGCCGCTGGCAGCCGTGCAGTGCTGGTCCCAGGCCTTAAGGATGTCAGGATTCTGCAGGGCGGTGATACGTACGCCGGCAAAATCACTGTGGCCTACCGGCGCCGCCTGTCCGGCTTTCAGGATCAGGGTTAAATCTTCATCTTTAATTTGTTCCGGGGTAAAGATACGGGTGGAACGACGCATCGCGATCGCGGTAAAAAAATCCATGCTGCTGACCTCCTTCACAAACAGTTGCGCACTTTTACCTGTCAACTTCATACAATTATAACTTAACTCATTCTATTATACCTTATTTTTCCCCGGCGGTAAAATTTGACCTGGAGCCGGCTCCAGGATTTATACTTAAGACCAGGGACCTTTGTGCCCGGGTGCAAAGCAGTATTTGGAAGACCTGCCGTTTTGTGCTAGAATAAACAGCAGGAAAGGATGGCAGGATATGGGAAGCGTACGTCTCCATTTTTTTATGATGATCGGGCTGCTGGGCTGTCTGTTAGGCTTGGCCCAGTGGTATGTTTATAGGAAAGGTTTTGCGGTGCTGGCGCCGAGATGGACGGCGGTACTGTGCCTGGTGCTGCCGTTGATTTTTTTGCTGCCGCACTTTACCCGCAGCCTGCCGTTAGGGCTGACCAGGTTTTTGGCCACGCTGGGCGGTTTCTGGCTGGGTTTCTTTTATTATTCGGTGTTGCTGCTGGTCCTGTACCTGTTTTTGTTCCTGGGTTTTACCTTGCTGGGACAGCAGAACGCTTGGAACTTCTGGGCGCCGCAAGTAGCCAGGGTGGCCCTGGCGGTGATTGTGGCGCTGCTGGCCTGGGGCGGCTGGAACGCCAGGCATCCGGTGTACCGGCAGGTGACGGTGAACACGGCGAAAGCCCTGCCCCGGGATGTGAAAATTGCTTTTGTCACCGATCTCCATCTGGGGACGGTGCTGGGAGACAGCTACAGCGCGGAACTGGTGCGGCGGCTGAACGCGGTGCAGCCGGACCTGATCATCCTGGGCGGTGACCAGGTGGATGAAAGTTTGCAGTTAGTCCGGGAGGAAGGCAGCTATAAGCATCTGGCGGACCTTAAGGCGCCTCTGGGTGTGTACGCTGTGCTGGGCAACCATGATTACCTGGGCGGTACCTGGCGGGAAGAAATAGAGTTGTTTTCCGGCCTGGGGCTGCACTATCTGGTGAACGAGACGGTGACGCTGCCGGACAACCTGGAGCTGACAGGTCTGCCGGATTACAGCATGGGCGGCAGCCGGGCGGTTTTACAGAGCGGAGCGTCCGACAAGTTCCACATCCTGGTGGACCATCAGCCGCGACGGATGCGGCAAGCTGCGGCGGCAGGTTATGATCTGTACCTGGCGGGGCATACCCATGCAGGACAGTTGTATCCTAACCGGTTGGTGACGCAGAAAATGTACGAGCTGGATTACGGGACCAGGATTTTTGGTAAGCTGCTGGCGGTGACCTCGAACGGCTACGGTTTCTGGGGCGTGCCGGTACGGACAGGTCCGGCGCCGGAAATTGTGGTGTTGACGCTGCACTCGCAAAAATAAACCAGACGGACAGGGAGGAGGGACAGTATGCAGGGACGACGTTACGGGATCCTGGACGGCGTGCGGGGCTTTACCGTGCTCAGCATGGTCCTGTACCATGCCTGCTGGGACCTAGTGCATCTGGCCGGGCGGCCCTGGGACTGGTTTCAGGGTACTGGCGCCTATGTCTGGCAGCAAAGCATCTGCTGGGTCTTTATCTTCCTGGCCGGGCTGTGTTTTAACCTGGGCCGGCGCCATGTACGCCGGGGCCTGGAACTGCTCTCCCTGGGAGCCGTTATTACGGGGCTGACCTGGTTGTGCCTGCCCCGGGACGCCATCTTCTTCGGCATCTTATTTTTCCTGGGGGCGGCCACTTTGATCACGGTGTGCCTTAAACCCCTCCTGGTCAAGCTGCCGGCAGTGCCGGGACTGGGGCTGAGCGCCTTGCTTTTTGTGGTGCTGCGCAACGTGAACAGCGGCACCTTGGGTTTTGAGACCTGGCAGTGGCTGCCCTTGCCGGCGGCCTGGTATGAGCTGGGTTATGCTGGGTCCTTTCTGGGTTTTACAGCGGCCGGGTTTCGCTCCGCGGATTATTTCCCGCTGCTGCCCTGGCTCTTTTTGTATCTGACAGGTTATTTTGCCGGCAGGAACTGGCTGGCGCCGCAGGGTGGGTCAGTTTTAGGGGAGACGGTGACTTCTGACGGCGCGGGGAACGGAAGCACGGCGGCAAGGATAACTGAGGCTGAGATTAGTCCTGCCTGGTGCCGGAGCTTACAACGGGCCGGCCGTCATGCCCTGGGCATCTATCTTGTACACCAGCCGCTGCTGTTAGTTTTGCTGTGGCTGCTGGGAAGCTGAAGCTAAGCTGCTTGTTCCTTGTGTAACTGTTACTACGTACAAGGTTTTACTTTCAAGAAACTTAGCGGAAGAAAAGAGATTTAAAAAAGCATGAAGTAGGTAGTTCGTTGTAGTGGTAAACTAAATTTGGACACTTGTAGTATATTTTTTAGACACATGATTATATAATTAAAACTGTGCTAAAGAAATTTAAAACAAGAGGTGCAAAATGTCATACCATGGATATACCAAAGAAGATCGCCAAAAAATTGCAGAAGAAATTAACAACAAAACCCTGACATTGAAAGAAGCTGCTGCCAAATATGATATTAGTCCTTTAACGGCAAGAGATTACCTGTATCAATACCGTAAAGAAAACAACATCAAGAGTACATCCCCTTTGAAAGGCTTTTTCAAGGAAACCGGTGAAAGAATCTCAGATTATGAAAATATGAGCAAGGCTGAACTTATCAATGAGCTAATCAAAGCCAAGGTAAACGAGGCCAGAGCAAAAAAAGGGTACCAAGTGAAGGGGGATGGTCCAAACAAGGAGTACAGTTCTTTAAACAACAAGAATTCCAAATAGTGTTGGAGTTATCTGCTCTATTTCCTGTAAAACGGTTATGTGAAATCATGTCGGTTAATCGAAGCGGTTTCTACAACTGGAAAAAACGATTAGAGAATCCCTCTGCCAAGATTAAGATACTGGTAAATAATGTCCTATTGTTCAAAGAGTATCATGCCCAATATCCCTCTCATGGTTATAGATGGCTGAATGCCAAAATTCGTTTGGATACGGGTCTTAAATTTTCTGATCCATATGCTCATAAGTGTTGCAAGATTGCTAACGTAGTTAGTGTAGCTAAACATTATCGATATAAGAAGCCTGGCGACCCGTTTAGAGTTTATCCCAATCTTCTGCTTACAGGATTAAAGATTGACGGACCTTTGCAGTGTATAGTCAGCGATATGACAGCGTTTTACCTTAAAGGTTGTTATTATGAGTTAACCTTCTACATGGATCTCTGGAACAATGAAATCCTGTCTTACTCACTTTCATCCAGGCGCGGTGATAGAATGACATACATCGCAGGCCTTAATGGATTGATAGATTTAAAGAAACGTTATCCTGAACTGGAAATGGTACTGCATACCGATCAAGGTTCGGTGTACTCATCTAAGGCTTTTAATGACCTGCTCCCGCTATACAATATTGTGCACTCAATGTCTAGGGCGGGTACACCGACAGATAATGCAGCCATGGAATCTATAAACGGCTGGATTAAGGCAGAGTTATTTTCAGATTTCCACATAACAAATAACGAGCTGATTAAACAGGAGATAGACGAGTATATAATTTTTTTCAATGAGCAGCGTCCAGCGTATTCACTGAAGTATTTAACACCTAAGCAGTATAAAGAATTGAATTCCCCTGTCATCTGATTTTATATGGTGCGTAAAATCTTAACTAAAGTGTCCATTTTTCGTTGACTAGTTCAAACTGTTACTACGATGTTTATAAGTTACTTACAAGACACTTAGAGGTTTAAATACAAAGAGAGAACTAAGAAAGAAAATATATAAAAGAAAGAACAAGAGACAAAGTTAAGAGTGCAACACGAGCTGAAAGAAGTTTTACAAACGAGCTGAGAGAAGTGGGAGAATTTTGAAGTCTCACTTATATATACGACAAAATTTAAAAAACTGCTCACAAAATTTAAAAATATTTATTAGCGCTTCTTTTGTCCCCTATAATATACAATACAGTTGGGCTCGGAAAAATGTCCGTTTTTTTCTCAAAATCATCCTTAAGTCGTAAAAAAGTAGTTGACTTAGAGTGGACTCCAGTTGCTACACTGAAACAGGAACAGGAAATGCATTCCGGGAAAGGACCAGGTGAAAACGATGAAGATCCAGGAAGTCAGCAAGAAATTTGAATTGACCGCGGATACCCTGCGTTACTATGAACGCATCGGCCTGCTGCCTCATATCGGGCGCAATGAGAGCGGCATCCGGGAATATAGCGAGGAAGATTGCGCCGCCATTGATTTTATTAAGTGCATGCGCAGTGCCGGCGTGTCCATCGAAAGTCTGCTGGAGTATGTGACCCTTTTCAAAGAAGGGGATAAGACCCGGGCGGCCCGTAAGGCCATCCTCATGGAAGAGCGGGAGAAGCTCCAGGACAAGATGGAGATCATGGAAGCTACCATGGACCGTCTGAACTGGAAGATTGAGAATTATTACAAGTGGGTGGACGATAACGGGGCGGAGCTGAAAAAGCAGCACAACTGTGCAGAACTGGAAGCAGCGGCCCGGCAGGAACAAAAACGGGCGGCAGGTCCTAAGAAACGGGCTCCTAAAAAAACTACAAGCAGTAAGTGAATAATCCCAAGTTCCGGCTACCTGGTCTGCAACAGGACAGGTTTTCCGGTAAGGGGATGGTAGGTGACAAGGAAAGGAAGTAAGCAGGATGTGGCAAAAAATGTTGGCGCTGGCAGTGGTGCCGGTGCTGTTAATCTTAGGCGGCTGCGGTGCCGCCAAGAAAGAGGCGGTGCCGGCGGCTAAACCGGCTGCTACTACGGCAGCAACTACCAGTAACCCCCAGGGTAGTCTGGAGAGTCTAAAGGGCAAGAAGGTACTGGTGGCGTATTTCTCTTACAGCGGCAATACCCGCAAGTTAGCGGAGACCGTGCATAACAAGGTGGGCGGCGACCTGTTCGAGATCACTACGGTTAAACCGTACCCTGCCAAGTACGATGACTGCGTGGAGTATGCCAAGAAAGAAAAGGCGGACAAGGGCCGTCCGGAACTGAAGAGCAAGGTGGCCAACCTGCAGCAGTATGACGTCATCTTCTTAGGTTTTCCGGTCTGGTGGTACACCCTGCCCATGCCAGTGTATACTTTCCTGGAAAGCAATGATTTGGCCGGCAAGACCATCGTAACTTTTATGACCCATGGCGGCGGCGGTGAATATAACTGCTTTAAGGATGTGGCGAATGCGGCGCCTAAGGCTAAGACCCTGACCGGTCTGTGCCTGCCAGGCGGCAGTGTCAATAATGCCGGCGGCGATGTGGATACCTGGCTGAAGGGTTTAAAGTTCTAAGGCCGGCTGCAGGTTTGCAGGGAGATAAACAAAGAAGAAAAACAGCTGCTCGAGGCTATTTCCGGTCTTCACCGGAAGTAACTTGCTGGCGGCTGTTTTTTTACGCTGCTAAAAATTTAGACAGACAGGCGATTTAATGTTATAATTTATTATTATCAATTTCAGGAAAGGAACACGCGCTTTTGCGGCGCGCGGTAACCAACATGCAAGAAAGCCATATCAGAAACTTTTCTATCATCGCGCATATCGACCACGGCAAATCTACCCTGGCAGACCGGCTCATCGAGATGACCGGCACCCTGTCCAAGCGGGAGATGGAGGACCAGATCCTGGATTCCATGGATCTGGAACGGGAACGCGGTATCACCATTAAGGACCAGGCGGTCCGCAGCATCTACAAGGCCAAGGACGGCCAGGAGTACATGCTGAACTTTATTGATACCCCGGGTCACGTGGATTTTAACTACGAGGTTTCCAGGGCGCTGGCCGCCTGCGAGGGCGCCCTGCTGGTCATTGACGCTACCCAGGGCATCGAGGCTCAGACCCTGGCCAATGTGTATCTGGCCATCGATAACGACCTGGAAATTATTCCCGTCATCAACAAGGTGGACCTGCCCGCGGCAGATCCGGAACGGGTGAAGAAAGAGATTGAGGACGTCATCGGCCTGGATGCCTCGGACGCCATTCTCATCAGCGCCAAGACCGGGTTCGGGGTGGACCAGGTCCTGGAAGCCATTGTGAAACGCATCCCGGCTCCCAGCGGCGACATCAACAAGCCGCTGAAGGCCCTGGTCTTTGATTCCAAGTTTGATGCCTACAAGGGCGTTATGCTGTACCTGCGGGTCTATGACGGCAGTATCAAGAAGGGCATGCGTATCCGCATGATGGCCACCGGCTCCGAGTTTGAGGTGACGGAAGTGGGTATCTTCCGGCCGGACCTGGTCAACGTGGACGTACTGGAACCGGGCCAGGTAGGTTTCCTGGCGGCGGCCATCAAGACCGTGTCCGAAGCCCGGGTGGGCGACACGGTTACGGATGCCAACAATCCTACGCCTAAGGCGCTGCCCGGTTACCGCAAGGCGACCCCCATGGTCTTCTGCGGTCTGTACCCCATGGATACCACGGAGTATGACAATCTGCGGGACGCCCTGGAGAAATTACAACTGAATGATGCGGCCCTGTCCTTCGAGCCGGAAACTTCCACCGCTTTAGGTTTTGGTTTCCGCTGCGGCTTCTTAGGCCTGCTGCATCTGGACGTGAGCAAGGAACGCCTGGCCCGGGAGTACGGTCTGCAGCTGATCACCACGGCGCCTAACGTTATCTACCAGGTGGTAAAGACCAACGGGGAGGTCCAGGTGGTAGAAAATCCTTCCGCTTTCCCGGATCCTTCGGTCATCGACCACGTGGAAGAGCCTTTTGTGAATGCCACCATCATCGTGCCTAAGGAATATGTGGGCGCGGTTATGGAACTGTCCCAGGATAAACGGGGTGAGTACGGCAACATGACTTACGTGGAAGAAAACCGGGTCATGATTCATTACGCCCTGCCGTTATCCGAGATTATTTATGATTATTTTGACAAGCTGAAATCCCTGACCAAGGGCTATGCTTCCCTGGACTACGAGCTGGCTAACTACCGGCCCAGCGACCTGGTGAAGATGGATATCCTCTTGAATGGTGAAAAGGTGGACGCCTTGTCCTGCGTCGTCTTCCAGGACCGGGCCCGCATCCGGGGACGCCAGCTGGTAGAAAAACTGCGGGGCCTGATTCCCCGTCAGCTCTTCGATATTCCCGTACAGGCAGCCATCGGCTCCAAGATTATCGCCCGTGAGGACGTAAAGGCTATGCGCAAGGACGTGCTGGCCAAGTGCTACGGCGGCGATATCAGCCGTAAGAAGAAACTGCTGGCTAAGCAAAAGGAAGGCAAGAAACGCATGAAGCAGGTGGGCAACGTGGAACTGCCCCAGGAAGCCTTCATGGCGGTGTTAAAAGTTTAAAGACGGCGGCGCCGGGAGTGCGGCGCTGCCATAAGTTACGGCGGTGTGTCTGGGTGTAGCTGCCGTATTACAGGAGCAAAAATGCAGCTGGACTACGAAGGGGTATATGTACATACCCCTTTTTGTATGCAAAAATGTTTATATTGCGATTTCGCTTCCTACGCAGGCCTGGGCGCGTCGGTGCAGGAACGTTACGTCACGGATTTGTGCCGGGAGATCAGACTGCGGGGGCAGAGTGTCCGCAGCGGGGCTACCATTTTCTTCGGGGGCGGTACCCCTACGGTTTTAACCACGGCCCAACTGACCCGAATCGTGACGGCGCTGAAGCAGCAGGGCGTCTGGCGGCAGCCGGCGGAAGCAACTATGGAAGCGAACCCGGGCACGATAGACCTGGCCAAATTACAGGCTTTAAGACAGCTGGGTTTTGACCGGCTGAGTTTAGGCGTTCAGTCTTTAAATGATACGGAATTAAAAACCGTAGGCCGCATCCATACGGCGGCCCAGGCACTGGAAGCCATCAGGCTGGCCCAACAGGCCGGGTTCACCCGCATTAATGCCGATGTGATCACGGGCCTGCCCGGGCAGACCGCGGCCAGTTTACAAAGTACTTTGACCAGGCTGGTAGACACAGGGCTCACCCATCTTTCCGTGTACAGCCTCATCCTGGAACCGGGCACGCCCCTGGAAAAATTAGTGGCGGCTGGTACGGTCACGCTGCCGGACGAAGATTTGGAAGCGGAGCTGTACCAGACGGCGGTAGAGTTTTTACAGAAGACGACTTTACAGCGCTACGAGGTAAGCAACTATGCGGTGCCCGGTCAGGAATCCCTGCACAATCTGCTCTACTGGCACTACCGTCCTTATTTAGGTTTAGGGGCGGCGGCGGTGAGCTTTAACGGCCAGGACCGTTTTAACGCGGTCCGGACCGTGGCTGCGTACTGCGAGGCGGTGGAGCAGGCGGCTGTGCCGGCACCGGTTACGCCGGGGATTACGACCCGTGCTGGCGTCAAAGATACGGCGGCTGCAGCAACTGTAGCGGCGGTTGCAACTACCCCCGCTTATCCCTGGGGGCAGGTGGAAACTTTGGCGGAGCAGGATCATCTGGAAGAATATTTATTTTTAGGACTGCGCACCACGGCGGGACTCAACCTGAAGGAAGCCTGGGAGCGTTTTCACTGCGATGTGTGGGTCCGCTACGGTCAAGAGCTGCAAACTTTTGTGGACCAGGGCTGTCTGGTTTATGAACCTGGGCGGCGGTTATTTTTAACATCCAAGGGGCTGCGTTTCGGCAACCGGATCTTTGAAGTTTTTATTGACTAGATGACTACAAGACACGGGAACACAAGTTCTCGTGTTTTTTTTGTGAAACCCCTTGACATCTCCTACGGGTGGTGCTATTCTGTATACAAGGTTGTTAGCACTCAAGATAAAAGAGTGCTAATAATCGAAAGAGGTGGACAGAATGTTAACGGAAAGGCAGAAACAGATCCTCCAGATAATTATCGAGGATTATATTGCCACGGCAGAACCGGTAGGTTCCCGGACCATTGCCAGAAAGCACGGCTTGGGCTTAAGTCCTGCCACCATCCGCAACGAGATGAGCGATCTGGAGCTGCTGGGCTACCTGGAACAGCCCCATACCTCGGCAGGACGTGTGCCTTCGGCGCAGGCCTACCGTTTTTATGTGGATTCCCTGGTGGAACCGGGCACCTTGACGGATAAGGACCGGGCCTTGATTGACGGCTGGTATCAGGAACGGAAACGGGATATTGATGATATCTTCCGCTCCACGGCCAAGATCCTCTCCCGGATGACGAAGAATGTTTCCATGGTGCTGGCTAATAAGCACAGCGCCGCTAATTTTAAATATCTGAAGTTTTTACCCCTGGATACGGGTCACGCCATCCTGTGCATCGTTACCGACGACGGCGAGATGGACAACTGCGTGGTGAACATTCCCCTGGGGATGCGGGCCGAAGAGCTGGATTACCTGGCCGGACGTATCAGCAGGATGCTGGCCGGTCGCAGCATGTTAGCTATCAGTGAGGAAGATTTAGACCGGGCTTACCTGAATGTGACCAAGGATAAGGTGCTGTTATCACCGCTCAATTCCGCTATTAAGAAGATGGCGGCGGAAAGCGCGGAGCAGAAAGTGTTCCTGGGCGGTGCCAAGCAGCTGTTAAGCCAGCCCGAGTTCCGGGATGTGGAAAGGGTCAAAGATTTATTGGGTATCCTGGAAGAAGAGCGGGTGGTCAAAGATTTACTGGCTGCCGGCACGGATTCCGGTATGTGCATCACCATCGGTTCCGAGAATAAGTTTTCCGGGATTAAGGATTGCAGCATGGTCCAGGCCACGTATCGCCTGAACGGCGAGATCGTGGGCACCATGGCGGTGCTGGGTCCTACCCGGATGGAATACGGCAAGGTTATGGCCGTCATGAATTATTTGCACAAATATTTGGAAGTTATCTTAAAGAACCAAGATTAAGGGAGGATGAGAGCGTTGTCCAACAAGCTGAGGGATTTTTTAAACCACAACCAGGAGACAGATGCTGCCCAGGGCAGACCGCCTGATACAGAAGCGGCGGCAGCCGGGGCGGAGCAAGATACAGTTCAGACCGCAGGGGCTGAGGCCCAGGCCGGGACAGAGACTGAACCTAAGGCGTCAGCCGGGGAGCAGCAGACCCAAGACAGTAAGCAGCAGGACCAGGCTCCTGCCGGGGCCCAAACAGCAGCTGATACCGCCGGGACTAAACCTGAGGCGGAAGCCGCTGCTGAACCTGAGGCGGAAGCTAAACAGGAAGAACCGGCCCAGCCGGTCCACGACCCCAAGGATGACCAGATTGCCGATTTGCAAAAACGGCTGCTGCGCCTGCAGGCCGATTTTGAAAACTTCCGCCGCCGCAACGCTGCGGAACGGGAAGAGCTTTCTACCTTTGTGACCATGGATATCGTGGGCAAGTATTTGAAAATCCTGGATACTTTTGAACGGGGCCTGGCCGCCGCCCAGAAAGCGCCGGATGTAGCCAGCATCGTCACGGGCATGGAGAACACCCAGAGGCTGTTCCTGCAGACCATGACGGAGCTAGGGGTAAAAGAGATTCCGGCCCTGAACCAGAAATTTGATCCCAAGCTGCACGAAGCAGTGATGCGGGGTCAGAATCCGGACCTGGAAGACGAGACCATCGACGCGGTCTTTGAAAAAGGCTACGAGCTCCGGAACCATGTGATCCGCCATAGCAAGGTGCGGGTCATCAACAACGAGTAACAGTGTACAGGCTGCGAGTGCGCAGCTTAACGATAAATGTAAAAATAAAAATTGTTTAAAAATCAAGGAGGAATAAATCATGTCTAAAGTAATTGGTATTGACTTAGGTACTACGAACTCTGTCGTAGCTGTGATGGAAGGCGGCGAAGCCACCGTCATCACCAATCAGGAAGGCAGCCGTCTGACTCCTTCTGTTGTAGGTTTCACGAAGAACGGCGAACGCCTGGTAGGCCAGCTGGCTAAACGTCAGGCTGTGTCCAACCCGGACCGCACCGTAAGTTCCATTAAGCGTCATATGGGCGAACACGAATACCGTGTGTCCATTGACGACAAGAAGTATTCCCCGGAAGAAATTTCCGCTATGATCCTGCAGAAATTAAAGGATGATGCGGAGAAATATCTGGGGGAGAAAGTAACGGAAGCCGTTATCACGGTGCCTGCTTACTTCTCTGACAGCCAGCGTCAGGCTACCAAGGATGCCGGCAAGATTGCCGGTCTGGATGTAAAACGTATTATCAACGAACCTACGGCCGCTTCCCTGGCTTATGGTATTGATAAAGACAAGGATGCTACGGTCCTGGTTTACGACCTGGGCGGCGGCACCTTCGATGTGAGCATCCTGGAATTAGGCGACGGCGTGTTTGAGGTTAAATCCACCAACGGTGATACCCACCTGGGCGGCGATGACTTTGATGAACGCATCATGAACTGGATGATTGACGAGTTCAAGAAATCTGAAGGCATCGACCTGTCCAAGGACCGCATGGCCCTGCAGCGTCTGCGTGAAGCTGCCGAGAAAGCCAAGATTGAGTTGTCCGGCGTTATGACCACCAACATCAACCTGCCCTTTATTACCGCAGGCAGCGATGGCCCGAAACATCTGGACATGAATCTGACCCGTGCTAAATTTGATGAACTGACCGCGGATTTGGTTAACCGCACCGAAGGCCCCATGAAGAAGGCCCTGGCTGATGCTAACCTGACCCCGGATAAGATTGATAAGGTCATCCTGGTCGGCGGTTCTTCCCGTATCCCGGCCGTACAGGCTCTGATCAAGCGCGTCATGGGCAAGGAACCCACTCGCAGCGTGAACCCGGATGAATGTGTAGCCGTAGGCGCCGCTATTCAGGCAGGCGTTCTGGCCGGCGAAGTTAAAGATGTCCTGCTGCTGGATGTTACCCCGCTGTCCCTGGGCATCGAGACCCTGGGCGGTATCTTCACCAAGATCATCGACCGCAACACGACCATTCCTACTTCCAGGAAGCAGGTCTTCTCTACGGCCACCGATAACCAGCCCTCTGTAGATATTCACGTGCTGCAGGGAGAGCGCGAGATGGCAGCTGATAACAAGACTCTGGGCCGCTTCGAGTTAGGCGGTATCCCTGCTGCTCCCCGCGGAGTACCTAAGATTGAAGTTTCCTTTGATATTGATGCCAACGGCATCGTCAATGTCAGCGCCAAGGATCTGGGCACCGGCAAGGAACAGAAAATCACCATTACTTCTTCCGGCACTTTGAGCAAGGACGAGGTAGACCGCATGGTGAAGGAAGCTGCTTCCAACGCGGAGAAAGATAAACAGCATAAGGAAGAAGTAGAAGTGCGCAACCAGGCTGACAGTCTCTGCTACCAGGCCGAGAAGACCATTAAGGATATGGAAGGCAAAGGCAAGGATGATTTGATTGCCAAGGTTAAGACCGCGCTGAGCACTCTGAAGGAAACTCTGAAGGGCAACGACGTGGCTAAGATTAAGGCTGATACCGAAGCTTTGACCAAGCCTTTGTACGAACTGTCCGCAGAACTGTACAAGCAGGCTGAGGCCAACAAGGCCGGTGCCGG
>JAKVKY010000031.1 GCA_022484685.1 Acidaminococcaceae bacterium
TCCAGGCTTCCGAACCCGGATATTTTAACGCCATCCTGATGGATGTGCGCATGCCGGTATTAGATGGGATTGCGGCTTCCCAGGCTATCCGCCGTCTGTCCCGTCAAGATGCAGAGATGGTGCCTATCATTGCCCTGAGTGCCAATGCGTATCAGGAAGATATTGAAAAGGCCCTGGCGGCGGGGATTAATGATTACATTGTCAAACCCGTGGTGCCGGGACTCTTATACCATGTCCTGTCCAGCTGGATCAAGCAGTAGCAGACAGCCTGCCGAGGGCAGTAGCAGGTCTGGTTTGGCCGGCACAGGCGCAAAAGAATTTTCAGTTCATAAAAAAACCTCCGGCAGAGGCAGACCGTAGCGGTCACCTGTGCAGGAGGTTTTGTTTTGAGAAGCGGAGAGGGGAAAGAAGGGGGGAAGCGCCGCTTCTAAAAATTTATACGGAACCCAGATACTTGCGGGGGCTTTTCCCGAAGATAATCTTAAAGGTATTACTGAAATGGAAGGTATAAGAATAACCCAGTTCCTGAGACACTTCTTTGACGGATTTGCCCGCCTGTAAAAGTCCCAGGGAGATTTGAATCTTATACCGCGTCAGCGCCTGGGAGGGAGTCATCTGCATCACGTCCAGGAAAACCCTGTCGATAGTGCTGCGACTGGTGCCCAGCGCCCGTACCATGCGGGAGATATTGATGGGATGGCTGAGATGCCGGGAGGTATAGGAAAAAGACTGATCAATCAGAACGGTACTCTTGTTGGTGTTTAGACGCCGGCCGGTAGGCATTTGTTTAAAATGCGTGTAGATAATATAGGCTACGATGCCACGGACAGCGTACTGGAGCAGGACGTTTTCCCGGCGGTTGTGACCAGGTGAAGAGTCAAAGGCATGTTTTAAAAGATCGGCGCCCACGGTATGATACCATTCCTGCTGAAAATAAGTGTCGTCACCGGTGAAGGAAAGCTTGCGGAAAATGCTCCGGGACGAGATGGGCGTAATATCAAAATAAATATATTTATAACACAGAGACTCTTTGCTGGTACGGCGCCCGCTGAACAATTCAAAAGGATTAAAAATGTAGAAGGAACCGGGACTGAGCACAGTAGTCTTACCGCTATGCTCCAGGGTAACGCTGCCCTGTTCGTAACTTACCAGCAGGAAGGCGGGACACATAAAGTTTTCACGGGCATCCGGGGAAAGAGTGCCGCCACGCTCACCGTGACCAAGGACTTGTACACGCAGATTGCTTAAAAATTGCTCCACCTCATTGTTACTTGTACTGTTGTTGGCCTTATCACTAAAGACAGGTGCGAGATTCGTGATCATCATCTGACCACCTTTCTATATAAAGTTTGCAAAATAATAAGAATCTATATATACTATTAAATATAAAAACCTATTTTTCCTGCCAAGAAAATACATATTTTGCGCAAAATAATACAAATGTTGATTTATATTGATTCTTAAGTACAAATTATTATACGAGCCGCCGGTGCTAAAAATAACTGCCGGAAGAGCGGGCATGCTCGTGCCAGGGTGCCTCAATAGGACTTATAATTTTTAATCTGCGGGAGTAAAAAACATGGACATGGCAAGTACGAATTTTTTGGGCAAAGATAGCAGCGCCCTGCTGCAAAAAATATTAGATACCACGCAAACCATGATTTTCTGGAAGGATGACCAGCGCCGTTTTGTTGGCGTCAATCAGGCTTTCCTGGATTATTACGGTTTTCCCGGTCAGGAAGTGCTGCTGGGCAAGACGGATGAGGAGATGGGCTGGCATTCTGACTCGGATGCTTTTGAAAATGATGAGTGGCAGGTGCTGCGCCAAGGTAAAAGTTTTTCCATGGTGCACGGCAAGTGCATGGCCCGTGGCGAGGAGAGAGAAATTCTGGCCAGCAAGTCGCCGTTGTACGAGCAAGGTAAGATCGTAGGCCTGGTGGGCAGTTTTATAGATGTGACGGAGCAATACCGGAAGCAGGACGAGATTGCCAGCCTGACCCGGAAGCTGGATGGCATTCCCGGCGGCATCGCTATTTTTAAACGTCATTATAAGGAACTGCGCTGTATCAGCGTCAATAAATGTCTGGAGCGGTTGTTAGGCGTATCTGCCTCCGCACTGGTGGGCCAAAGCGTACGGGAGATTGCCGCCGCATGTGTCCTGCCCCAGGACCGGGAACGCTGGGTATGGGAAAATATGCAGCTGCACGGCCAAAGTAAAAGTGTCAGCGGTACGTACCGGTTTTATAACCAGACTGCCGATAAAATAATCTGGCTGCATATGGATTGCCGCCTGGTGCGGGAGCCGGGAGATGAAGAACTGGTGTACTGCACCTATACCAATGTGAACCGGCTGATGCAGGACGAGGAAGAACTGGAGGGAACCCGCCGCCAGGAAGAGGAACGGTATGCCCGGGCCCAGGAACTTTTGCGCCAGGAGCAGGAAGAAAATATCGTGGTCAAAGGCCATTACAATTTTACCCGGAACCTGGTGCTGGAATACACCGCCTTTTTGGACCAGGTGTATAAGACAACGAAGGGCACTTCTTTTGATGATGCCTTTGCCGGACTGATGCAGCTTTCTTATACGGAAGCAGACCGGGAACGACTTGCGGCTACCCTGAACCGGGAACATATCCTGGAGAGCTTTGCCAGAGGCGAGATGCATCTGAAAGTTTCGTACCGCCGGCTCCTGAACGGGACGGAGCCTATCTGGCTGTTGCTGGTGATGCAGACTTTTAAGTCTCCGTCTACCGGCGATGTGGAAGGCATTTCCTATACGTACGATATAACCGAGAAAGTACTAAAAGAAAATATTGTCAATAAACTGGGCGGCCTGGGCTACGACGAGCTGGGTATCGTGTATCTGCAGAACGGTTTCTGGCGCTGCTACCAGTTTAGAAATTATCTGAGACGGGAACCGCACCTGGTAACCAATAAGGGCCCCTGGGATGTCGAGATAGAACGCTATGTCCGGGAGGACGTGGTCCCGGAACAACGGCAGCGGGTACTGGCAGAACTGCGCCTGCCGGCTATCGTGCAGCAGCTGACCAAGCGGGACGTGTATACTTTCACTAACTCGGTCCGTTTGCAGGACGGCAGTCTGCGCCAGGAGCAGCTGCAATTTTCGTATCAGGACCGGGAAACCTTATTCTACTGCATGAGCGATATCACGGTGCAGTTTATCCATGAGAACGCCCAACTGGCAGATTTGGCTGCGGCTAAGTTGGCTGCGGATAAGGCTAACCAGTCTAAATCTAATTTCCTGTCCAGCATGAGCCATGACCTGCGTACGCCGTTAAACGGCATCATCGGGTTTACGAACCTGGCGCTGCAGGCTAAAGATGTTGAAGCTAAACAGGATTTTTTACACAAGATTAAAAGTAGCGGCGAACTGCTGGAAGATCTGGTCAACGATACGCTGGAACTGTCCCGGATTGAAAGCGGCAAACAGATTTTGGAACCGGAAACCGTAACGGAAAAAGATTTCTGGGAAGAGGTAGTTACGGCCATGATTCCCAGCGCCCAGATGAAGAATATCCAGCTGCAGGCGGAGAAGACTCTACCTGTGGACGAGCTGATCAGTTTGGACAGGGTTAAGGCGAAACGGATTTTGTTGAACCTGATTTCTAACGCCATTAAATATACGCCCCAGGGCGGGCGGATCAAGGTGGCAATTAGCGCCCTGGAACCGCCGGAACACGGCTGCAGCCGCCGCCTGGTGATAGAAGATACAGGCATCGGTATGACCCCGGGTTTCCTGGCGCGGATGTATGAACCGTTTTCCCAGGAACACCGGCCGGAAGCCGGCAACGTGACCGGTACCGGTCTGGGACTTGCTATTGTTAAGATGAACGTGGATTTAATGGGCGGTACGATTCGGGCGGTGAGCAAGGTGGGGGTAGGCACCCGCTTTACGGTAGATCTGCCGGTGGAGCACTGGCCCAGGACGGAGGCTCAGGAAACGCTGGCCGCGGTCCGGAAACCGGAACTGGATCTGCAGCGTCTGGCAGGCTGGAAGGTTTTGTTATGCGAGGATAACTACCTGAACGCCGAGATTGCCACGCTGCTGCTTAAAGATAAGCAGATGGAAGTAGACTGGGCCCGGGACGGGCAGCAGGGTTTACTGAAATTCCGTGATTCTTTGCCGGGTTATTATGATATAATATTGATGGATATCCGTATGCCGGTCCTGGACGGGTACAAAACTACCCGGGCCATCCGGAAACTGACGCGGACGGATGCGGCTACGGTACCCGTCATTGCCATGACGGCCAACGCTTTTGAGGAAGATTTGCGGGAAGCAACAGCGGCGGGCATGGATGCTTATATTACCAAGCCGGTTAATCCGGAGCACCTGTATCGGACTTTGTTAGAAGCTAAAAAGGGGTAAGGCCTATGCAAAAACAGAGCGTATCAGCAAAACAGGGATCACAGGGAAATTGGCTGAAGATATTGGTTGCAGCCTGGTTGTGTTTTTGCCTGTGCGCAAGTTTGGGCCTGCAGGCCAGGGCAGCCGCTCCGGCGGAACCACTGGTGAAAGTGGGTTACGACGTTACCGGCGTGCTGCTCCGTAAAACCGACCAGGGCATCTACCGTGGTTATAATGTGGAATTTTTGTACGAGATTGCCAAATATACCGGCTGGAACTACCAGTTTGTACCGTATAATACCTGGGACGGCGCTTTAAAGGCTCTGGCCGCCGGCGAGATTGATATCCTGCCTACGGTGCTGAAGTCGCCCCAGCGGGAAAAAGAAATGCTGTTTGCCAACCACTGGATGGGTATGATCCATGTGGCGTTAGTGGTACCGGCTGATGACCGGACCCATTTTTACGGGGACCTGGAATCTTTGCAGGGAATGCGTATCGGTGTTCGCCGCAATACCAAGGATGCCGCCGACGTAGTAAAATGGGCGCAGGAAGTAGGACTGAAATATCAGCTGGCAGTGTACGGCGATAATAAGGAACTGTTGGAAGCGCTGGACGCAGGCAAGGTGGATGCGGCCGGCTTAAGCTATATCGGACGGGCGCGCAAGTACCGGGCCATCATGGAATTTGCCCCTCAGGAAATGTATTTTGCGGTGGCGCCCCAGAAACCACAACTTAAAGCACAGCTGGATTCTGCCCTGGGCCAGATTGCGGCGCTGAATCCGGAATTTTATGCGGACGCCATGGAAAAGCTGACAGGCCGGGAGACCAATCCTCTGCCGGTGTTCAGCCAGAAGGAAAGCGCCTTTATCAACGCAGGCCAACCGGTGCGGATTACCTTTTTGCGCCAGGCGGCGCCTTTCTCCTACGTGGATGACAGCGGCGCCTATCAGGGCCTGCTGCCCAAACTGCTGGCCCGGGTTACGGCGTTGTCGGGACTGAAGTTTACTTATGTGGTGGTGGAAAATCCTGCGGCAGCTTTGAAGGCGGTGCAGGAAGGCCGTGCCGATGTAGTGGGCCGGATCACGAACAATTTGTTCTTTGCCCGTCAGGAACATCTGCGGCTGACCACGCCTTATACCTATCTACCCCTGGTGCAGGTTACCAGGCCGGAAACTCAGAAGATTACCAAGGTGGGTATGCAGGAACATTGCCAGATGGATTTGATCCAGGACCAGGAATGTGTGGAGAAGAAGGATCAGAATGGCAAGAAGCTGCCCGCAGGTACTGATAAGCAGTTTCAGCTTTATCCCACGCCGGAAGAGCTGTTTAACGCTTTGAAAGACGGCAGCGTGGACGCCATTTACTGCGATGCGGTAACGGCGGGGCATTTGATGGAGATGCATGGGACGACCAAATTTAAGCAGGCGGTGCTGCAGCCTTTTACCTATAGTTTTACCCTGGGCGTAGGCCCCAGGGCGGATAAACGTCTGGCCGGCATCCTGGATAAGAGCATCCGCTGTATTAGCGTTAAAGAAGTAGAAGAAATGTTTATCCAGAGCCGGGTGGAAAGGACGGCTACGGTCAGGAACCTGCTGGAGCGTCTGCCTATGGCTTATGCGGCTGGATTTACCGTGTTCCTGCTGGCCCTGGTTGCAGGTCTGGCGGTGGCGCTGCTCTCACTCAGGCGCCAGTCCCGGGAAAAACTGGCCGTCATGGAACAGGCGGCGGCTACCAGGCAGGACAAGTTGCGTATGGAAGCCCTGGAAAAGAGCGTGGAGGAAAAGAACCGTTTCTTTGCCAACATCAGCCACGATATGCGGACCCCTTTAAACGCCATCATCGGTTTATCCCTGCTGGCCAGGTCCGAGCAGGTTTCGGGCAAGGTAAAAGATTATCTGGACAAGATTCAGGCTTCCGGGAATTTGCTACTGGGGCTGATTAATGATACGCTGAATATTTCTAAGTTAAGCAGCGGCAAGGTAGCTTTGAAACAAGAACCGGTAGCCAGCGCGGATATTTTTAACGATGTGGTGGTACCCATCCGGGAAGCAGCTGCAGCTAAACAGATTCAGTTTACGGCGGACCGGAGCGGTCTGACTTGCGACTATCTGCTGGCGGACCGGCTGAACCTGGAAAAGATTTTGCTGAACCTGCTTACCAATGCGATAAAATATACACAGGCCGGTGGTCAGGTGGAGTTTACGCTGGCCGGCGAGGAAACGGCTGCACGGAAGCAGAACCTGGTTATCACTGTACGGGATAACGGTATCGGCATTGCGCCGGAATTTTTGCCGCATCTGTACGATGCTTTTTCCCAGGAGGAAGATAGCAACGCCGGTACAGGTTTGGGTATGGCCATCGTGAAACGCCTGATAGATTTGATGGAAGGCACCATCCAGGTAGACAGTGTTAAGGGACAAGGTACTACCTTTACGGTACGGCTGCCTTTGCAGCCGGTGGCGGCTCCTGACAGCGTTGCTGAGGTAAGTGCGCTCACGCAGTCGCAGTTGGACCGGCTGGCCGGCAAAAAGGTACTGCTGTGCGAGGACAACGAACTGAACCGGCAGATTGCTACCGCTCTGCTCCAGAAGCAGGGGATGACAGTGGTGACTGCAACCGACGGCCGGCAGGGCGTAGATATTTTTAGCGCCAGCCGGGAGCACGAATTTGCGGTACTGCTGATGGATGTGCGCATGCCGGTGATGGATGGTCTGATGGCCACGGCGGCTATCCGGGCTCTGAACCGCCGCGATGCGGATGTACCGGTGGTGGCCATGACGGCCAATACTTTCCCCGAGGATATCCAGGCCTGCCTGAACGTAGGCATGAACGGCCACGTGGCTAAACCCGTGGACCCCAACCATTTATACGAGACGTTGCTGCAGGTACTGGGGGAATAAGTTCCCGGCAGCAGGCAAGTAATTTACCTGGTTTTACTGAGATCCAGACAGGCGCGTGAGTCTGTCCGCTTTTATGAGGTATACAAACATGACTACCATGAAAGATAGTCTGAAGCATATTTGGCTGCTGTGTGTGTTGCTGCTGGTATCCCTGCTATGTTCGGGACTGTATTATCATACCCTGGAGCTGCAGTCCCGGCAGACCATCCAGCGGATCCGGGTGTATTATGCGGATCGGACGGGAAATTTTATTAATACGGTTTTTCATAAGACAGATACTTTAGCCGCGGTGGTTAAACTCCAGAACGGCAACATCTCCCAAAAAACTTTTGACCAGGTAGCCCAGCTGGTGTATACGCCTAACAGCGGCATCCGCGGCATTCAGTATATGCCGGGCGCCGTGGTGACGTATTCTTATCCTGTGGCCGGGAACGAAGGCGTCATAGGCAAAAACTTTTTTAAGATCCCGGAGCGTCTCAAGGACGTGGAACTGGCTATCAATACCAGGAGCATCGCCTTGTCCGGTCCGTATAATTTAATTCAGGGCGGGCTGGGCGTGGTGGCCCGGAACCCGGTCTTTTTAACGGATGCGGCAGGCAAGGAATATTTCTGGGGCTTTTCCGCCATCATCCTGGATCTGCCGGACGCTTTGGAAGCAATTGGCTTGGGCCGGCTCCCTGAAGAAGGTTTTGATTTCCAGATTTTCTGTATCAACGAAAATAATGAACGCCTGGTTATTGAAGGCAATCCGAAGCTGGACATTACTAAAGCCAGCTGCAGTGAGATTCAGGTACCCCATCATACCTGGACGCTGGCCGTGGCCAGGCTGAATCCCTGGGTGGATGCGGCCAAGGCCGGAGTCATGCTGCTGATCGGTATCATCTTAAGTTTCAGTATGTGGCTTTTGTACAGCCAGATTAGGCAGAAGGAGGAAGCTATCAGGGCCAAGGACCGTTTCTTTGCGGACATCAGTCATGATATGCGCACGCCTTTAAATGCGGTCATCGGCTTTTCCGCCCTGGCTCGGGAACCCAGCCTGCCCCTGCCGGCTAAGAACGAGTATCTGGCTAAGATTCAGTCCGCCGGCAAATTGCTGCTGGACCTGATTAACGATACCTTAACCATCTCCAAGGCGGACAGCGGTAAGCTGAAACTGGTGCTGACGCCGGTAGCCACGGAGACGCTGCTGACTTCTATCATGGATGCGGTCCGGGTACTGGCGGCGCAAAAAGGGGTCAACCTGCTCCTGGACAAGACGGAGTATACGCCCCGGACAATCCTGGCGGACCGTTTGAGCGTACAGAAAGTTTTCCTGAACCTGCTCAATAACGCGGTGCGGTTTACGCCCCGGGGCGGGCATGTATGGGTAAAGGTGCGGGATGGCGCCAGCAACGACCGTCAGGTGCAGCTGCTCTTTGAGATCAGGGACGACGGCATCGGTATCGGACCGGAGTTTTTACCCCATCTGTATGAGCCCTTTGCTCAGGAACAGCGCAGTGGTTTTGAAGGAACCGGTACGGGTTTAGGCCTGGCTATTGTCAAGCAGCTGGTGGATACCATGGGCGGTACGGTGCAGGTAGACAGCGTTAAAGAACAAGGCACGACCTTTACCGTGCAGTTGTCTTTCCAGGAAGCTGCCGCAGAACAGGCGGTAGAACCGCCGCTGGTTTCGGTAGAGGATTATGGCTTTTTGCGGGGACGCAAAATTTTACTGTGTGAAGATAACGAGGTTAACCGGCAGATTGCCTGCGCCATCCTGGCCCGCCGGGGCATAGAGGTGGATACCGCGGTGAACGGCCGGTTGGGCGTGGATAAATTTGCGGCCAGTATGCCGGGGACTTACAGCGTGATCCTGATGGATCTGCGCATGCCGGTCCTGGACGGCCTGGCTGCTACCAGGGTTTTGCGCCGGCTGGAGCATCCGGAAGCTAAGACCATACCCATCATCGCCATGACGGCGGACGTGTTCCCGGAAACGGTACAGCAGTGCCTGGAGGCAGGAATGAACGCCCATATCGGCAAGCCTATCGACGCGCAGCTTTTGTACCGGCTGCTGCTGCAGATCTTGCGGCCGCCTCAAGTTTAAATATAGGGCCGGCGGTGTTATCAGCCATGACGCTTAAAATTGCCAGTCCGGTTTTCCTGAGCGGAAACGCCGGACTGGTTTATTTTATAAATTTATGTAAGCCCTTACAAATTTTGCTTGCGGATTCTGCTAAAATGTGTACAATTGAAGTTAGGAAGTCAGAAGAGGAAGAAAATTCTGGCCACCGGATTTCCGGAATAAGTTCAGTAAACATAATAAATTTTAAAGGAGGGCAGGCGCGGCACAAGCTGCGCGTACATCATGGCAAAAATTATTACTTTCGGTGAAGTTATGCTCAGGTTAGCTCCTCATGGTTATTACCGTCTCATCCAGACGGACGACCTGGAGGCAACGTACGGCGGGGCGGAGGCCAACGTGGCGGTGTCCCTGGCCAACTACGGCGAGGACGTGGCTTTTGTGACCAAGCTGCCGGAGAACCTGATCGGTCAGGCAGCTGTAAATTCCCTGCGCCGCTACGGCGTGGATACAGGCAAGATTGTCCGGGGCGGCGAACGCGTCGGCATCTACTACATGGAAAAGGGCGCCAGCCAGCGCGGCTCCCTGGTTATCTATGATCGTAAATATTCCGCCATGCAACAGGCCCAGAGCGGTGATTTTGACTGGAAAAAGATTTTTAGAGGCGCCAAATGGTTCCACTTTACCGGCATCACTCCGGCCCTGAGTCCGGAAGTGGCCAAGATTTGTCTGGAAGCCTGTAAGGCGGCCAAGGCCAACAAGATGATGGTCAGCTGCGATCTGAACTACCGCGGCAAATTGTGGACCAAGGATGCGGCTAAAGCCACCATGACCAAGCTGCTGAAATATGTGGACGTGGTCATCGCTAACGAGGACGACTGCGCCGATGTGCTGGGCATCAAGGCGGCCAACAGTGATACCACCAAAGGCGCCCTGGATGAAAAGGGCTATGAGAGCGTAGCTAAACAGGTCCAGAAAGCCTTTAAGCTAAAGATGGTAGCCATCACGCTGCGGACCAGCATCAGCGCCAGCGACAATAAATGGGCGGCTATGGTGTACGACGGCAAGCAATGTTACCACAGCAAGGAATATTTGATCCATATCACGGACCGGGTGGGCGGCGGCGATTCTTTTGGCGCCGGCCTGATTTACGGTCTGGTACATAAGTTTGATGCGCAGAAGACGCTGGAGTTTGCCGTGGCAGCCAGCTGCTTAAAGCAGACTATCGAAGGCGACTACAACCAGGTATCCCTGGACGAAGTCTTGAAACTGGCCGGCGGTAATGCCAGCGGCCGCATCAGCAGGTAAAAGGAGCGATAGTTATGGATAAGGAATTAGTGTTAGCCAAGATTAAAGAGCAGGGTATCGTGGCCGTGGTACGCGGCAAGGACGAGCAGGACGGTGTGCGCATCGCGGACGCCTGCATCGCCGGCGGCGTTAAGGCTATCGAGGTGGCGTTCACCACGCCCCGGGCTCACGAGTGCATCAAGACCCTGGTGGATAAATATCAGGGCGATAAAGACGTAATTATCGGCGCCGGCACCGTGCTGGATGCCATCACGGCCCGCATCGCCATTTTGGAAGGCGCACAGTTTATTGTTTCGCCGTCCTTTGATCTGGAAACCGTGAAGTTGTGCAACAAGTACCGGGTGGCCTCTATGCCCGGCACCAGCACCATGGCCGGCGTACTGGAAGCTTTGGAAGCCGGCGCGGATGTGATTAAACTGTTCCCCGGCGAGGTGCTGGGTGTAAAGATGGTGAAAGCCGTCAAGGGTCCGGTGCCTCAGGCACAGATGATGCCTACCGGCGGCGTCAGCGCAGACAACGTGGGCGAATGGCTGAAGGCGGGTTGTATCGCCGTAGGCGCCGGCGGCGCTTTGACCGGTCCCGCCAAGAAGGGCGATTATGCCGGCGTGACCAAGAACGCCCAGGAATTTGTACAGGCCGTGGCGGCAGCCCGGAAGTAAATAAGGTTTGTGCCAAGATGAGGTTCCTATCATGAAGATGACATTTCGCTGGTACGGGTCCAAGAACGATAAGATTACCCTGGCCCAGATCCGGCAGATTACAGGAGTGCAGGGCATCGTGGGCGCCTTGTACGATATTCCCGTGGGCGAGGTCTGGCCTGTGGCGGAGATTATGGCCCTAAAGCAGGAAATTGAGGCAGCCGGTCTGGAATTTAAGACCGTGGAAAGCGTCAACGTCCACGAAGATATTAAGCTGGGTCTGCCCAGCCGTGATCGCTATATCGCTAACTATATCGCCACTTTAAAAAATCTGGGGCAGGCCGGTGTGAATGTGGTCTGCTACAACTTTATGCCTGTCTTTGACTGGACCCGTACGGATTTGGCTAAGCCCTTGCCAGATGGCAGCACGGCTTTGTCCTTTGACCACCGGGTCATCGACGGCAAAGATCCGGCGGAGTTAGCTCAAGCCATCGCGGCCCACAGCAACGGTTTTGTGCTGCCGGGCTGGGAGCCGGAACGCCTGCAGGAACTGCAGCGTCTCTTTAAACTTTACGAAGGCATGGACGAGGAAAAACTCTTCGCCAACCTGGAGTATTTCCTGAAAGCGGTGGTACCTGCAGCTGAAAAACTGGGCATCCGTATGGCTATTCATCCGGACGATCCGCCCATGAGCGTTTTCGGGCTGCCCCGCATCGTTACCAATTTAAAGAATCTGGACCGCATCGTGGGTCTGGTGGACAGTCCCAGCAATGCGCTGGCCATCTGCACCGGTTCCCTGGGGTCTAATTTAAAAAACGATATTCCTGCCATCGTGCGGCATTTTGGGGAGCGGGACCGGCTGGGCTTTATGCATGTGCGCAACATCAAGGTGCACGAGCCCTGGGTCTTTAACGAGGTGGCTCACAGTTCCAAGGAAGGTTCCCTGGATCTGTATGCCGTGATGAAGGCGCTGTACGATACCCACTACCAGGGACCGCTGCGTCCGGACCACGGGCGTATGATCTGGGGCGAGCAGGGCATGCCGGGGTACGGTCTGTATGACCGGGCCCTGGGCGCCAACTATCTGCTGGGCCTTTGGGATGCGATCTGCCGGGACCATGAGACGGGAAAGGCTGGTGCAGGTACATGCAGTTAAATGCAACGGGTTTACAGGATAAAAAATTCTGGGCGGGGCATAAGATAGCGCTTCCCCTTTTTGACCGGCAGGCGGTAATTGCTAAAACTACAGCGGCGCCGCGCTGGCTGCATTTTGGACCCGGCAATATTTTCCGGGCCTTTATCGCCGTGCTGCAGCAAAAATTGCTGGACACCGGCGCAGTGGATTACGGTATTATCACGGCGGCGCCCAATAGCCGCGAGATTATTGACGCCGTGTATGCGCCCCATGCTAATCTGAGCCTGGTGGTAACCATGCAGGTGGACGGCAGCATGGAGAAAAAAGTGGTGGGCAGCGTCACGGAAGCTGTGGCCTGCGTACCGGGCAGCCAGGATTGGGAACGCCTGCAGGCGATTTTGCGGGCGCCTACGCTGCAGTTGCTTACGTTTACCATCACGGAAAAAGGTTACGCCGTGCAAAATGCGGACGGCAGCTTTTTACCGGCGGTGGCGGCGGATATTACGGACGGACCGGCGGCACCAGCCAGTTTCCCCGGCAAACTGACAGCACTGCTCTGGACCAGGTTCCAGGCGGGACAACTACCCCTGACACTGCTAAGCCTGGACAACTGCGCCCATAACGGCGACGTGCTGAAAAAGGCCGTGCAGACGGTAGCTGCTGCCTGGGTACAGGGCGGGATGCTGCCCCGGGAATTTTTAACGTATCTGGACCAACAGGTGACCTATCCCTGGTCCATGATTGATAAGATTACGCCCCGGCCGGCACCTTCCGTGCAGGCGGCGCTCCGGCAGGACGGTTTTACGGACCTGGACGTGGTCAGCAGCAAACGGGGCGGCTATTATGCCGCTTTCGTCAATGCCGAAGCTACCCAGTATCTGGTAGTGGAAGACCATTTTGCTAACGGCCGGCCGCCCCTGGAACAGGCCGGTGTAATTTTTACAGACCGGGAGACGGTGCGCAAGGTGGAGCAGATGAAAGTTTCCACCTGCCTGAATCCTTTGCATACTACCCTGGCTGTGTACGGCTGCTTGTTAGGCTACAAGCTGATCGCAGACGAGATGCGTGATGCGGAACTGGTTAAGCTGATCAGGGGCGTGGGCCGGGAAGGCATGCAGGTGGTAGTGAACCCGGACGTGTTGTCGCCCCAGGATTTTTTGGAAGAATGTTTGACGAAACGTTTTCCCAACCCGGCGATTCCCGACACGCCACAGCGTATTGCCTGCGATACTTCGCAAAAAGTGGGACCGCGTTTTGGCGGGACCATCAAAGCTTTTGGCGCTAAGGCGGGCGAGCTGCACTATCTGCCCCTGGCGGTGGCAGGCTGGTGCCGCTATCTGTTAGGCGTGGATGATGCGGGCCAGGCCATGGAACTGAGCCCGGATCCGCTGCTTCCGGAACTGACGGCGCAGCTTAAGGGCGTTACCCTTGGCAGCCGGGTAGATGTACATACCCAGCTGCAGAAAATTTTAAGTTCCGAACGTATTTTTGGTAGCAATCTTTATCCCAGCGGTTTTGCCGCCCAGGTCGAAAAATATTTTGCCACCCTGATGGCGGGGCCGGGCGCGGTACGCCGCACCCTGCAGCAGGAAGTTTAGGAGGCAGACATGAACTATTTTTTTAAACATGACGAAGCGCCGGTCCAGCATCCGGAACCGGGTACGGAACGCCGCATCATGGCGTACTGCGAACCGCTCATGGTGTGCGAGCTAAGTTTTAAGAAGGGTACGGCTTCAGCGCTGCACCAGCATCCCCACGAACAGATCACCTACGTGGTCCGGGGCAGCTTAAAGTTCAGCGTGGGCGGCCAGGTCCAGGTAGTACACGGCGGCGATGCTCTCTATATGCCGGCGGGTGTGGAACACGGGCTCTTGGAAGCCTTGGAAGATTCCCTGATTGTGGATACTTTTTCCCCACGGCGGGCAGATTTTTTAAAGTAAAAATAAATCCTGGGCAGCAACTGCTGTCCAGGATTTTTTCTGCGTATGGTTATGTATATTTTACAAATTTTCGCGGCTGCAGACTGTGCTGCCGCCACGCCGGAGCCGCCTTTATTTTTTAAAACTGTCCCGGTACACCAGGAAAGGCGCGAAGGTGGTTAAGGACGGGGTCATGTCGCCCTTGCCTTCCAGCACGTCCACCAGGACGCTGATGGCGGCGGGGCACAAAGCTTCCAGCCGGTTGTCCAGGCTGGTCAGGGACGGGGTGGAGCAGGAAGCCAGGATAGAATTATTGCAGCCGATGACCGGCAGGGATAAGCCCCTAGCCACCAGCGCTTTCTGGGCGCCTACGGCTACGATATCTTCAGAAGCCAGGATGGCGTCAAAATGTACTTTTTGCGCCAGCAGGCGTTCCACCACGCTCTGCGCCGCATCCAGGGTCCGGTCTACCATGAGGATGAGCTGCGGGTTTTCCTGCAGGCCGGCTTTTTTTAAGCCGTCCCGGAAGCCCTGTAATTTTTGCTGGCCGCTGTAAGTGAGCCGGTCGTATAAATACAGGATAGAATGACAGCCTTGTCTTTCCAGGACCTGGGCGCTGGCACAAAAACCGCTGGCTTCGTCACAGACTACGCTGTACACGTTGGGCAGGGTGATGGGGCAGTTGATGGTGATGATGGGCACTTTGTTTGCTGCTGAGGCCAGATGAGAATTGTCCAGGGTTTCCCGGTAGGACGAGCCAATGAGCACGATGGCGTCCACATGTTTATCCAAAAATAACTGCAGATATTTTTTCTTATCCTCCAGATCATTGCCGGTGCAGCCCAGGATAACATCGAACCCGCGGGCGCGCAGGGTGGGTTCCACCAGGGAGACGGCCTTGGCAAAGAAAGCATCGGCAATATCCGTGCACAGGATGCCGACCATCTTCATGGAATCCAGCCCCAGGCCCCGGGCAAAAGGATTGGGAGTATAGTTTTGGGCCCGCATGGCGGCCAGGACCTTGGCCCGTGTCAGAGGCCGGACCTTGTTGCTGCCGTTTAAGACCCGGGAGACGGTGGCGATGGAAACATCGCAGGCCCGGGCGATATCATAAATGGTCATCTTCTACCTCCAGGGAAATTTATTATGTAAGCGCTTAACAAATAGTGATCTTTCTAAACATAGTATACAAATTAATGGGAGGGAACGCAAGGGGGCTTTTACCACCGCCTTGTCCCATAAAAGCTGCGGCTGGAGATTTTATCGCAGTGTTTAGGTGTATGAATTTTTATAAAATTAACTATTTTCAGTTGACGAGCGGCATAGAAATGATATAATAAAAGCATGTAAGGGGTTACACACAAGAGCGGTAACTCAAAATATTATCAAGGAGGATAAGACTATGTTATTTACCAGGAAGAGAATGTTAGCGGCTTTAGCGATTGCTATGGTAAGCACATTAGCTCTGGCAGGCTGCGGCGGTGCCAAGAAAGATGCGGCTAAACCGGCTGCTAATGACGGCAAGAAGATTGTGCTCCGTTATGCAGAGAATCAACCGAAAGATTATCCGACTACCAAGGCAGCCCGTTCCATGGCGGACGATGTCAAGAAGAAGACTAACGGCCGTATTACTATCGAAGTATACGATAGCGCTCAATTAGGCGACGAGAAGTCCGTTATCGAACAAATCCAGTTCGGTGGCATCGACATGTCCCGTGTCAGCCTCTCTCCGCTTTCCGAATTTGCTAAACAGCTGAACGTATTGCAGCTGCCTTATCTGTATCGTGACGGCGCCCATATGTGGAAAGTTCTGGACGGCAAGATCGGCCAGGACCTGCTGGCTACCCTGGATAAATCCGGTATCGTAGGTTTAACCTGGTTTGATGCCGGCGCCCGTAACTTCTACACCAAGAACCCGGTAAAGACCATGGCCGACCTGAAGGGCCTCAAGATCCGCGTACAGGAATCCTCCATGATGATGGATATGGTTAAGGCCGTTGGCGCTAACCCCACTCCCATGGCTTACGGCGAAGTTTACTCCGCACTGCAGACCGGCGTTATCGACGGTGCTGAAAACAACTGGCCTTCTTATGAATCCACCAGACATTTCGAAGTAGCAAAGACCTATATGCTGGATGAACATAACCGTGTGCCTGAACCCATGATTATCTCCAAGAAGACGATGGATAAGCTGAGCGCTGATGACCAGAAAGTTATCCGCGAAGCAGCTATCGCTGCCGGCAAGGTAGAGCGTCAACTGTGGGCAGAACGTGAAAAGACTTCTGAGAAGAAAGTTCGCGATGGCGGCAGCACGATCGTAGCACTGAGCCCTGCTGAACACGACAAGTTCGTGAAAGCAGTTCAACCTCTGTACGAGAAATACGGTGCCAGCGTTAAGGACATCATTAAACAGATTCAGGACGTAAAATAAGCAGTACTAGCTGTAAAAAAATAAACCAATGTTACGGTAGTATGAATTAGGAGGGTGCTGCCACAGGTTTTCTGCAAAGAAGCTTGTGGTGGCCCTTTTTTTCATGTCAGCATAAATGTGTAAGTTTAAAGGAGGACTCGCTTTGGACGAAAATAAAAAGCTGAATCCTGTACTGTCGGGTATCACATATGTTTTTGATTTACTGTATTCCCTCCTGTTGACGTATTCCCAGATTGTGCTGGTGGTCATCGTGGTGGTGGTATCTGCCCAGGTTATCAGCCGTAAGTTTCTTAGCACCAGTATCCGCTGGTCTGAGGAAGTGGCCTTGTTTTTCATGATTTGGATGGCTTTTATCTCTATGGCCGTGGGCGTGCAGAAACATCTGCATATTGCCGTAGGCTTTTTCTTTAACCTGCTGCCTCCCACTGCTGCTAAAGTGGTGGATAAGCTGGTTACGCTTATCGTTATGAGTTTTGGTGCATTTATGGTTTTTGATGGTTCCAGACTTGTGCAATCAACGATGTCTTCCACACTGCCCGCCACCCAGTGGCCGGCCGGCATGGAATATCTGATGATTCCCGTGGGCGGCATCTTTATCGTTTATTTTACCTTCTTGTCTTTATTCGGGCTGGAAAGATACCAGCATACTAAGTTTTACAAAGATGCTCCCAAGCAGGAACCTCAAGCTGCGGAGCCTGCCAAGAAAGGGGGCGCTGCCTGATGTTTGATGTCAATACTGCGATTGCGATCCTGCTAGGTTCTTTCTTTGTACTGACGCTTATCCGGGTGCCTATTTGCTTTGTGCTGGCCTTTTCTACGGCGCTGACCATGTTCTATGCGGACATTCCGCTGATGGCGTTAGTGCAGCAGATGAGCAAGGCCATTAACAGCTTCTCCCTGATGGCTATTCCGTTCTTTATTTTGGCGGGCGAGATCATGGGCGTAGGCGGTATCGCCGACCGTATGTTGAACTTTGCCAACGTCTTAGTCGGCCGGTTCCGCGGCGGCCTGTCCCATGTTAATATTTTAGCCAGTATGTTCTTCGGCGGTATTTCCGGTTCAGCCGTAGCGGACGTTTCGTCCCTGGGCTCTGTGGAAATTCCGATGATGGTCAAGGCTGGTTATACCCCGGAATTTTCTACGGCCGTAACTGTGGCCAGTGCCTGCCAGGGCGTACTCATTCCCCCCAGCCACAACATGATTATTTATTCTCTGGCTGCCGGCGGTGTTTCTGTAGGCGCGCTCTTCATGGGCGGGTTTATTCCCGGCGTGCTGCTGGGCTTGTGCCTGCTGGTAGTTTCCGTGTACATGTCTCTCAAATATAAATACCCCAAAGGAGAAAAGGTGACCTTAAAGCAGGGCTTTGAAATTACCAAGGAAGCCCTCATGGCTTTGGGTACCGCCTTCATCATCCTCTTTGGCGTTTCTTTAGGTTTCTTTACCGCTACTGAATCCGCAGCTATCGCCTGCCTGTACGCGTTCTTCGTGTCTTGGCTCTACTACG
>JAKVKY010000032.1 GCA_022484685.1 Acidaminococcaceae bacterium
AAATTTGCGTCGCGTGTTTTTAATTTACGCCGGGGAAACTGTCCACGTATTTAATTTTGATGTCCGGCAGACTGTTCACGAACTGGACGGTGAAATCCTGGCCGTACTCCACGAACTGCCACTCGCCGATGCGGTCCGGAAAATGTTCCACCACTTTTACTTTTAGATCGGGAAAACTGTTCACCACTTCTACTTTGATGTCCCCGTTGTACGGGACGATTTTTACTTTGCCGCACAGGCGGATGCCGTTGTAATAACCGCCGGCGTTGATGGCGGTGGCCAGACTTGAGGCCTTTTCACGCAGCAGCGGGGCAGGGAAAGTAGCGCGGTTCCTGCTGGCCGGCACGGTTGCGGCTATGCTTACCGGCATACTTAACATGAAAAGTACTGGCAAAATTCCTAAGACCTGAAAAAGTTTTCGCATCGTCCTGACCTCCCGTAGAAGTTTTTAGCCAGCGGACATGTTGGCGCCCGCGCCGAACTTCTTTTTTACTTTCTTTCCTTATCATACCACGGACCTTAGCCATAAAAAATTTGCCGCCGGCAATTTTTAGCTGTGCTCCAAAAAATACTTTACGCGAACCCTAAGTTTGACTATACTAACAAGAAAGAACCAGTTTTGGCTCTGCTGGCGTGTAAGAAAAATTTTCGACAGCAATTTATGACGAAGCTTTTGTGCGGGCGGCTGCGAGAGCGGCGGCCTGCCGGATAGGATGAGGAGAACACGACGATGACGATGAGCGAGCAAGCCCGGGCGGCGATCCTGACCATGCAAAATAACGAGATTACCGAATACTATATTTATAACAAGATTGCCGAGCGGCTGCCGGGCGGCGACAACAAGAACACGCTGCTGCGTCTGGCGGCGGCGGAAAAACGCCACTGCGGCATGTGGGAAGCGATGACCGGGGTCCACAGCGAACCGAACACGCTGCGCATCCACTGGTATAATTTCCTGGCCCGGGTGTGCGGCTATACTTTTGCTTTAAAGCTGATGGAGTCCGGCGAGAACGCTGCCGATAAAACTTACGCCAAGCTGGCGGAGGAAGTGCCCGAGGCCCACGCTATCGCCGTGGAGGAAGAGGAACACGAGAACGCGCTCTTAGCCATCCTGGACGAGAAGCGTCTGCAGTATGTAGGTTCCATGGTGCTGGGCCTGAACGACGCCCTGGTGGAACTGACGGGAACTTTGGCCGGTTTGACTTTGGCCATGAAGAATACAGGCATGATTGCCATGGCGGGCCTCATCACCGGTATTGCCGCCACGCTGTCCATGGGCAGTTCCGAATATTTGTCCAGCCGCAGCGAAGGCCGCGACGATGCTTTGACCTCCTGTATGTATACCAGCGTGGTCTATTTCCTGACGGTGGCCGTTTTGGTGGCGCCTTATTTAATTTACGGCAACGATCAGTACATCGAAGCCATGATTACCATGCTGGTGCTGGCGGTGCTCATCATCCTGGTCTTTACTTATTATATTTCCGTGGCCAAGGATCTGAATTTTAAAAAGCGGTTTCTGGAGATGGCGGCTATCAGCCTGGGCGTGGCTCTGATTTCTTTCGTCATCGGCATTTTTGTAAAACAAGTCTTAGGGATTGATATGTGATTAAATTTTATCAAAAGAAAATTTTTAAAAGATATTGCTAAAAATAAAAAAAGGCTATAATTATTCTTGAAGCAAATATAGAAGGGAGATTTTCTCATGAAAAAGTTTTTAGCATTCCTGGTAGTAGCACTGGCTATTTGTGCCAGCGCTTTCGCTGCTCCTACCAAGCAAGAAGCTTATGCAAGCTTTAACAAGGTACGCAACGATTTTATGGCCCCCATCCTGGCTTCCTACAGTGACAAAGTTGCCGACAACTACGGCATCACTTTGGTTCCTGGTAACGTAGAAGCTCAGCAACCGGCTAAGTATTACAAGACCCTGTATTTCAAACCTGTATCCTATGTAAGCGTTAAGGATACCGGCGTAGCAACCAAACCGTACTACGGCATCCTGGAAGTTCAGCGCGTCGCTAAGGAATATCCGAAGCGTTTAAGCGCAGCAGTTGCTGCTAAGCAGGACGCAGTCGTTGAGACCAGCACCCTGAAGTACAAACTGTACTATGATTATGTTGATGGTTCCTGGAACCTGGTTAAGACCGAAGCTCTGGTCAACACCGTTGGTAACAAGTGGGACAGCATGAACGTTGGCAGCAAGAGCGACGATCTGAAGTTTGCGAACGCCGTTCTGAGCTATCATAAATCCCTGCAGGTTCCTGCTGATCAAAGAGTTATTGCCAAGAAATAACTTCTAGACGAAGCGAAAACTCCGGAACTGGTTTCCGGAGTTTTTTTATGCGGTAAAGTTGGCGGTTGCAAAATTTGGCAGCGGCCGAACTTTCTGGCGGCCAAAATTTTTCGGGCCGCTCTTCTCATTTCCGGGGAAATGTAGTATAGTTAGAGAATAATTTTTGGCCGCCGTCCGGACGGACGGCTTCGCTAAAGTGGGTAGGGAAAGATGTCTGCGCGCAACTTAGTCATCGACAATTTAAGAGGCCTGGCCATGCTGGGGGTCATCGGCATCCATGCGGGCTCCTACGTGCTGGATTCCAGCACGCCCTGGGTGAGCCTGTTTGTGTTGTGCGAAGTTTTGAGCCGTTACGCGGTACCGGCTTTCTTTTTCATTTCCGGCTACGGCTTATTTTTGCAGCATCCCATGGAGCGTTCCCTGGGCTACGGCAGTTTTTTGGCGCGGCGGGCTAAAAGCGTCATCGTACCTTACCTGGTGTGGTCGGCGTTTTATTTTTACCTCTGGAACCTGCCCAGCCTGGACTGGCTGCATCTGAACTGGGAAAAATTTGGCGCCGCCCTCTTTTTTGGGGACGCCAGTTACCATTTGTATTTTCTGGTGATCCTGTGGTGGTTCTACGTGACGCTGCCTTTGTGGCGCTGGCTGGTAGCCTTTATCAGCCGGCATAATTTATGGCTGGGGCTGGGCGTTTTGGCGGCGCTGCAGGTGAAACTCTATTTGTGGAGCGATACTTTCTGGACTTATCCCGCCTGGCTGAAGGGGCATACTTTTTTGCTGCGGCTTTTAGACGAGCGCATCAACTACCTGCCTTTCTTTTACATGTTCGTCTTTGTGGCGGGTGCTTTGGCGGCGCTGCACACGGACAAGTTCCGGGAAGTGCTGCGCCGGCATTTTTGGGACTGCCTGGGCATTTTTGCCGTGGCGGTGGGCGTGATGGTACGCAGCTTTCAGTTGTACGCGGCCAGCGGCATGAAGCTCATGCAGATCCCGGAAAATTTAACCCAGCTTACCTGGCAGGGACTGTTCTATACGGTGGCCACGCTGGCGTTTTGCAGCGCCTTCCTGGTCAAGCGCCAGGGACATCACTTTAATATTTTAGGTACCCTGTCTAAACATTCCTATATCATTTATCTGGTGCATCCTTTTTATCTGGACGGCATCTACAACTGGCTGCCGCATTGGGGCATTCCCTATAACACGGTGCCGGTGGCGCTGCACTATGTGCTGGTACTGTTATGTTCCTGGCTCACCAGTATCGCCCTTACCCGTCTGGCCCGCAAGGCGCGGGTGGTGGGGCTGCTCTTGATGGGAAAATAGCATGACCGTGCTATAATAGTTTTAGAAGTAAAAGGAGGCGGCAGAATGGGCGGAGGTCTTTCGCAGTTTGTGTACGACCTGGCGGTGATTTTGGGCACGGCCGGTATTACCACGCTCATTTGCAAGAAACTGAACCAGCCGCTCATCCTGGGTTATCTGATCGCCGGTTTTTTGACCGGTCCTAACTTCCAGGGTTTCTTCACCGTGTCCAGCATGGAAAACGTCAACCTCTGGAGCGAGATCGGCGTCATCTTTCTGCTGTTCTCCCTGGGCCTGGAACTGAGCCTGGAACAAATTAAAAGCGTAGGCCGTACGGCCATCATGGCAGAGCTTTTCGAGCTGTGCATCTTTTTCTGTCTGGGCTACGGCAGCGGCACCATCTTAGGCTGGCCCCTGAGGGATAAACTGTTCCTGGGCAGCCTCTTAGTCATGTCCTCCACGGCGGTGGTCATCAAAACTTTTGACGACCTGGGACTGCGCGGCCGCAAATTTACGGACGTGGTCTTCGGCCTGCTCATCATGGAAGACATGTTCGGCGTGCTGGTGATGGTCATGCTCTCCACCGTGTCCAAGGCGGCGGGGGATTCCGGCAGCGCCGGGCTCAGCATCCTGCATGCGGCTTTAACTTTGGCTTTGTTCGTGGTACTGTGGGTCGTGATCGGCGTGTACCTGCTGCCCACCTTGTACAGCGCGGTAAAAAAATATATTAACGACGAGCTGGCGCTGATGCTGGGGCTGGCTTTGTGTTTTGGCGCCGTGGTGCTCTGCGACAAGCTGGAATTTTCCACCACCCTGGGCGCCTTTTTAAGCGGTTCCATCCTGGCGGCCACCATCGGCCTCAAACGTTTGCCGGAACTGGTGAAGCCGCTGCAGTATTTGTTCAGCGCTATTTTCTTCGTCTCCATCGGCATGATGGTGAAACCGGCCAACCTGATCACCTATGCCTGGCCTATCTTTGTGGTCATCGTTACCGTGTACCTGGGCAAGATCCTGGGCACCTCCGCCGGTATCTTTTTGTCCGGCCAGACTTTGGATACGGCGCTGCGCAGCGGCTTCAGTCTCACCCAGCTGGGCGAATTTTCCATGATCGCCGCCTCCGTAGGCGTGAGCCTGGGCGTGCTGGACGAGTATGTGAATAATGTGATCGTGGCCGCTTCCGTGCTGACGATTTTTACTACGCCGCTCTTCATGAAGGCGGCGTCCCCGGTGTGCGCACGGCTTTTGCCCAGGCTGCCCCGGGTCTGCAAAAAATGGATGGAGCGCCACAACGGTCAGCCCGATGCGGCGGAGGACCGGGACTCCACCTGGATGGAATTTTTGCAAATCTATTTGTTGAAACTGGTGGTGTACGGCGCCATCTGCGTGGGCCTTTCCCTGTTGGGCGTATACCTGATCGCTCCCTGGTGCGAGACGCAGCTGGGCGTAATCTACGGCGAGTATGCGGCCGGCGGTCTGACATTGCTCCTTTTGGCGCCGTTCTTGCGCATGCTGCTCACGTCCTCCCAGGGACAGGGCGCGGAGCTGACGGCCCGGCTCTGGTTTAAAAGCCGCCGCAACCATCTGCCCCTCATGTTCCTCTTAGGCTTTAAAGTTTTGACGGCCTTTAGCTTTCTTTATTTCGTGGAAGTGTATTTCTTCGGTCTGCACAGCCTGCTGGCCCTGGCGGTGGCTTTGCTGCTGGCGGTGCTCATCGTGCGGTCCAACTGGCTGCTGCAAAGTTATCTGCACATCGAGACGCAGTTCTTCGTGAACTTAAATTTCCGCTACCGCAGCAAGGTCCGGGAAAAGGTGGGGCTCCAGGCGGCGGCTAACACCGGTACCTTTGCCACCCGGCTGTATCTGCAAAACTATCAGGTGGCGCCCAAATCCGCCGTGGGCGGCCATACCCTGGGTCTTTTGGCCTGGCATAAATATTTTGGCTTGTACGTGCTGCGTATCGAACGGGACGGTAAACAGTACGACCTGCCCGTGGCCGGAACGCTGGTAGAAGGCGGCGCTAAAATTTTGTGCCTGGGCACCCAGAGCCAGCTGGCTACTTTTGCCGCGGCCAACAAGGCCAAGAAGATGCTGCTGGAACCGGTGGGCGAGGCTCAGCTGCTGCAGGATTATTTTGCCAACCTGCCCGCCGAGAATGCGGACGCGTTTATTCCCTGCGTCATCCATGTCAACGAGGCGTCCGGTCTCATCGGCCGGTCCCTGAAACAGAGTGACGTGCGCCACGACTGGCACTGTCTGGCCGTGGCCCTGGAACGCGGCGGTTACATGCTGACCAATTTGGATGTGAACCTGCTGTTGCAGAAAGGCGATATGCTGTGGCTCTTAGGCAAACAGGAAATGGTAGCGGCGCTGATTAAGAAGGGCTTGCTGTAGCTACAACTTTAGGACTAGTCCCAAAGCCGTACCGAACGGGATTCTCCACCTCCGTCCAGGTTGTTAATTCCGGCGTTTGGGTGTATAATAAATTAATCTGGGGGAAGAGCCTTTTGAGAATGATTCTTGGCGGGTCCGGCTCCGGATTTATAAGGCTGTTTTTAGTTTTCAGATAAAAGTTTGTACTAGTCAACAGAAAGCGGTGTCTAACAGTGGAAGGTGTACTCAAGGTTGGTATTGATGTGGGCTCTACGACCATCAAGCTGATCGCTCTGGACGAAAAAAATAATATCCTGGCGGAGCATTACGCCCGGCATTTCTCCGAAATCCCGGCGGCGCTCCATGATAACCTGCAGCGTCTCCACGACGTGGTGGGTTCTCGTCCGTTTACCTTTGCGCTGACCGGCAGCGCGGGCATGGGTATTGCCCAAAGATTACACCTGCCGTTCGTGCAGGAGGTTATCGCCGCCGCTACGGCGGTCAAGAAATTAATTCCTCAGACCGATACGGTGGTGGAACTGGGCGGCGAAGATGCCAAGATCATGTATTTCGGCGCGGCCCCGGAAGAGCGGATGAACGGCGTCTGTGCCGGCGGCACGGGTGCTTTTATCGACCATATGGCCAGCCTGCTCCATACGGATGCGGACGGCCTCAACGCTTTGGCAGCCAAGGGCAAGCAGATTTATACCATTGCTTCCCGTTGCGGCGTGTTTGCCAAGACGGATATCCAGTCCCTGATGAACGATGGTGCTTCCAAGGCGGATATCGCCTTGTCGATTTTGCAGGCGGTGGTGAACCAGACCATCGGCAACCTGGCCCAGGGCCGGCAGATTAAGGGCAACGTGGCCTTTTTAGGCGGACCGCTGCACTTTTTGCCGGAATTGAAAAAGCGCTTTGTGGAAACTTTAAAGATGCAGCAGAAGAGCGTGGTCCCCGTCAAGGAAGGCTGCTATTTTGTCGCCATGGGCGCGGCCCTTTCGGAAGAAAGCAAAGCTATGACCTACGGCGATCTGTATGATGCCATGGAAGGCGCGGCGGCGGCAGCGGCTAAACCTAAGACCACGGAGTTTGGTTTGTTTGATATGCCGGCGGAGTATGCGGCGTTTAAAGCACGTCACGAACAGGACAAGGTACGCCGGGGCGACCTGGCCAGCTACCGGGGTCCGGTGTATGTGGGCATTGATGCCGGTTCTACCACGACCAAGATTGCGGCTATCGGCACGGGCAAGGAAATTCTCTACACGGATTACGGCAGCAACGAAGGTTCGCCTTTGAAGGTCGTGGTCCGGGAGCTAAAAGAATTTTATAAACATCTGCCTCAGGGCAGTTATGTGGCCGGGGTACTGACCACCGGTTACGGCGAAGGCATCGTCAAGGCGGCGCTCCATGCGGACGCCGGCGAGGTAGAAACCTTTGCCCATTTCCGGGCGGCTCAGGAGTTTTGCCCGGAGGTCACCTGCGTGCTGGATATCGGCGGGCAGGATATGAAATGTTTCCAGATTAAAGACGGCAATATTGGCAAGATTACCTTGAACGAAGCCTGCAGCGCCGGCTGCGGTTCCTTTATCCAGAACTTTGCCGAGGGTTTGAACATGACCCCGGCGGAGTTTGCGGCCAAGGCGCAGAATTCCAAGGCCCCGGTGGATCTGGGTACCCGTTGCACGGTGTTCATGAATTCCCGGGTTAAGCAGGCCCAAAAAGAAGGCGCGCCTCTGGCGGATATTTCCGCGGGCATCGCTGTCAGCGTCATTAAGAACGCCCTCTTTAAAGTTATGCAGTTAAAAGATGTAGCCGAACTGGGCGACCATATCGTGGTCCAGGGCGGTACTTTCTATAACGATGCCGTGCTGCGCAGCATGGAACTGCTGCTGAATAAGAATGTCATCCGTCCGGATATCGCCGGTCTGATGGGCGCGTACGGCGCCGCTATTTTGGCTCTCGAAACCGTGGGCGCGGGGGAGCAGGATTATCATTCCAGCCTGCTGAAACCGGAAGAGCTGGAGAAATTTACGGTCACCAGTTCCACTTATCATTGCCAGGGCTGCGGCAACCACTGCCAGGTAACGGTGCAGCGTTTCGCCGACGGCACCAGGTATTTTACCGGCAACCGCTGCGAGCGGGGCGAAGGTAAGCCTAAGAACGAACATAAGGCGCCTAATATTTACGCGTACAAATACGAGCGCCTCTTTAAACATTATACGCCGGTGGCTAGCGCCAAACGGGGTCAGATTGGTCTGCCCCGGGTGCTGAACATGTACGAGGATTATCCTTTCTGGTTCACGTTCTTCACCAAGTTAGGCTACGAGGTGGTAATTTCGGGAGAGTCCAGCGCCAGCCTGTATTATAAAGGCATGACCACGGTACCCTCTGATTCCCTGTGCTATCCGGCCAAGCTGGTGCACGGTCATATCATGGACTTGGTTGGCCGGGGCGTGCAGAAGATTTTCTACCCCTGCATTCCTTATAACCTGGCGGATACGGCTAATCCTTCGGACAATCATTACAACTGTCCGGTGGTAGCTTCCTACCCGGAAAACGTGCGCACCAACATGGAAGTGTTAAAGACCCAGCAGGTGAAGTTTCTGGAACCTTTCCTGCCTTTAAACGACCCTGAGCGCATGGAAAAACGCTTAAAGAAAGAGCTGGCTGCAGAGGGCATCAGCCCCAGCGAGATTAAACCGGCCCTGGATGCGGCTTATGCCGAGCTGGAGCAGTACAAGGAAGACGTACGGGCTTACGGCACCAAAATTTTTGAGGACGCTACTAAAGCCGGCAAACAGATTATTATGCTGGTAGGCCGTCCGTACCATATCGACCCGGAAATCAATCACGGTATTCCGGAGATGATCCAGTCCTACGACCTGCCCATCTTGTCCGAGGATGCAGTATATCATCTGCCCATCCCGGAAAACAGTTTGCAGATTGTGAACCAGTGGAGCTACCACGCCCGTCTCTATCATGCGGCGGCCTTTGCGGCGGCTCATGCCAATATTACTTTGATCCAGCTCAGCAGTTTCGGCTGCGGCCTGGACGCTATTACCACGGGCCAGGTGAAGAGCATCCTGGAACGTCACAACCGAATTTATACGCTCATTAAATTGGATGAAGTGAGCAACGTGGGCAGCGCCCGTATTCGTCTGCGCTCCCTTTTAGCCGTGCTCAGCCGCCGGCAGAAACCGGTTTATCACGACGTGCAGATGCCGGACCGGGCTTACTTTACCAAAGATTGCAAACAGACCCATACCATCCTGGCTCCCCAGATGGCGCCCATTCATTTTGCCATGGCCTGCCGGGCTCTCAAGAAGTACGGCTACAACATGGTGGTGCCGACGGTGCCCCGTCAGGCTTCCATCGATCTGGGCCTGCGGTATGTGAACAACGATATGTGCTATCCCGCCATCGTGGTCATCGGCCAGATGCTGGCGGCCTTAAAGTCCGGCCAGTACGACCCCGACCATACCAGTATCATGTGGTTTCAGACTTGCGGCGCCTGCCGTGCTACCAACTACATGAACCTGATGCGGGAAGCCCTGCGCAACGCAGGTTATCCGCAGGTGCCTGTCTTTGCCTGCTACGGCCGTGAGACCGATGCCTTTGATTTAAAGGCCGGCTTTGCCGTGGATGTGGCCAAAGGTTTGGTCTATGCCGATACGCTGATGGCCCTGGAAAACAGGATGCGCCCCTATGAACTGAAGCAGGGCAGCACCCGGGAGCTGTTCAACAAGTGGCTTAATATCTGCCTGGAAGATCTGGATCATCCCAGCCTGTTCCATTACAGCGGCATCCTCAAGGACATGGTGCAAGAGTTTGACGCCCTGCCCATTGATGAAAAGTTGTGGAAACCGAAAGTTGGTATCGTGGGCGAGATCCTGACCAAGTATCATCCGGTAGCCAATAACAACCTGGAAAAAGTTCTGGCCTCCGAAGGCGCCGAAGTGGTAATGCCTTCCCTGCTCGACTTTTTACTGTACATGGCCTACGATCCCATCACCAAGAACGAACTCCTGGACGGCAAGTACATGGATAAGGTGAAAGCCGAACTCTTCATCCAGATGGTGGATTTTGTCCGGGGACCCATGGTGAAAGCACTGGCCAAGAGCAAACACTTTACGCCGCCGATGCCTATCGACAAGATTGCGGCGTTAGCAAAACGTCACGTTTCTCTGGGCAACATGGCCGGCGAAGGCTGGTTCCTTACCGGCGAGATGGTGAAGCTGATCGAGGAAGGCGTGCCCAATATCGTGTGCCTGCAGCCTTTTGCCTGCCTGGCTAACCATATCACTGCCAAGGGTATGTTCCGCATTATCCGGCAGAACTATCCCACGGCCAACATCGTGTCCATCGACTGCGATGCGGGCGCCAGCGAAGTTAACCAGCTGAACCGTTTAAAATTAATGCTCAGCGTGGCCCGGGAAGCCAATCCCAATTTGGCCAAGGCCGACGAGAAAGCGAAATAAAATTACTAAGGCAGTTCCCTTTCGGGGGACTGCCTTTTTTCTGCGCAAAAAAATTCCAGCGGCGTAAATTTTTTACGCTGCCGGAATTTAGTTTGTCAATTTTATGTTTCGCTTACAGGTTCTGCATCATTTCCAGAACTTTTTCATCGTTAAAGCACTGCTCGATGGCAGCCAGGATGGTCTCGTTGTATTTGCGGGTCACGGTTTCGCGTTTCAGCATGGCGATGACCAGTTCCCGGTCTGGTTGTTCCACGCTCAGGGTAAAGAGCCGGTCCATGAGGATGGCGAAGTCCGCCACCTTCTCCAGGTCCTGGCCGTTTTTGGTTAATTCGGCCCGCAGCTGCTCGGTGTTCTCCGCGGCGTCAGCACCGGCCAGATAATGCAGCACCGGCGTCAGCCAGTGACTCATGGTCAGCGGCGCCAGCAGGGTATCGGTCTGGTCCTGCTGCATGCGGAAAATATTCTTTAAGGAAGCCAGGCGGCGGAGCAGGGTAGCGATCACGGCCCGGTGACAGGTTTCCCGGTCCCAGTGCAGCAGATCCAGAACCTTGTGGCAGTACGTGATCTCTTTCTGTTTTTCGTTTTCATCCAGCGGCCGGTCGGTGATCATGCCGATAAGATGCAGCAGGCTGTCCACCACATCGGTACGTTTTTCCATGGTATCGGTCAGCTTTTTGCTTTCCAGATATTTGTTGAGGATGGCCTGCAGCTCATCATAATTGATAGGTTTGACCAGGAAATTATCCGCGCCCAGCTTGTAGCCGTGGATGCGGTTGTCCACATCGGACAGGGCGGTGATCATGATGACTACGGTGGAGGCGGTCACAGGATCCTTGCGCAGCTCGCTGCAGACCTCGTAACCACTCAGACCCGGCAGCATCACATCCAGCAGGATGATGTCCGGGTGATCTTTGCGGGCGTATTCCAGGCACAGGCGGCCTTCGCCGGCCAGCAGCACGGTATGACCCCAGCTTTCCAGCACGTCCTTTAACATGGAGTTAAGTTGTTCATTGTCGTCTACTACCAGAATCTTTGCCATGATAATCTCCTCTCATTTTTTAGCCTGGGGTTGTTCCAGGGGAATCGTAAAGATGACTTCCGTGCCCTTACCGGGCGTACTTTCCAGATAAACCTGGCCGCCGTGCAGCTCTACCAGCTGTTTCACGATGGGCAGTCCCAGCCCGGTGCCGGAATAACGGCGGGTGTAAGAATTATCCACCTGTTCAAATTCCTGAAAGACCCGGGCCTGATCTTCGGGGGCGATACCGATGCCGTCGTCGCTGACGATACTTTCCATATAGACGTCCCGCTTGTAGACGGAAATCTTGATGTGCCCGCCGGGATTGGTAAATTTAATGGCGTTGCTGATCAGGTTATAGTAAATCTGTTTGATGCGCTTGGCATCCGCGGTCACCATAAAATCATCGGGCTCACGGACGATGGTGAAATGCAAATTCTTTTCCTCGGCCAGACCTTTGAGGGCGTTCACCGAAGAATCCACCAGGTCCCGGACGCTGAGGGGCGCCACGTTCAGCAGCATCATGCCGGCACGGATCTTGGAGACATCCAAAAGATCGTTGATGAGCACCAGTAAATGGTTGCCGCAGTCCAGGGCGCTTAACACGTTGCGCATCTGTTTTTCGTTTAAAGGTCCCACGTACTCATGCTTCAGGATATCGCAGGCATTAATGATGACGCTGAGCGGCGTCCTGAGTTCGTGGGTCATGTTGGACAGGAACTGGGCTTTGGCGATGCTCAGCTTTTGCAGCTGGGCCACTACGGTCTGTAAATGTTCCGTACGTTCGCTGACCATCCGTTCCAGCTCGTCGTGGTTACGCTTTAACTGCGTAGCTAACAGCTGGCCGATAGGCAGGAAGATGAACATGCACAGGAAGGAAATCAAAAGACCAATCTTACGGTTATCCGTCACCATAAAGTTGAGGCGCTCTTCCGGCAGTCCCAGGCTGATGTAACCTACCACATCGCCTTTATGATTCTTCAGGGCTTCATCCATGAACATGTAGTCCACGCCGCTTAACTTGGCGGTACCCAGGTAATAACCTTCGTAGGCTGACCTGCTGGGACGGGGAAAGGCCGTGGTACCCACCATCCAGTTCTTTTCTTCACCCACGGTGGATTTAGTCGCTACCCTGATGCCGTCTACCGTCAGGACCAGGAAACCTTCCGTGGCCCGGGAGCTGACATACTGGGGGAAATAGTAATCGCTGTTGGCCACGCCGATGAGCACGATGCTGCCCAGGATCTGGCCGGGGTTATCCGAAGCCACGATCGGCACGATGGTGGTCTCGGACAAACTTTTATTCAGATATTCGCCTTCGCCGGCGAAACCTTCCTTTAACTTGACCTGGAATTTTTTATACAGGTCGCTGTTTTCTTCAAATAAATCATTGAGAGGAAAAACTTCCGTGCTGCTGAGGTATTTGTTGGTCTGCATGCTCTGCCGCACCAGTTCTCCCAAAGGGCTGCCCGGTCTGTAGATAACGCTGGGATCCGTCTTGGCCAAGAGCTGGTTGTGAGCATCTACCACCACGGCGTAATCCACCTTGTCAAAGTTGACCTGGATCGGTTTAATCTTCCGGGCCAGGAGCGGGGTGTTACGTTCCCGCACCGCCTTCTGCAGGTCATCGTCCTGGACGATGGAAAAACAGGTCTTGACGATATCGTTGCGGCGTTCGCTCATCTCGCTGCGGGCGATGGTCAAAGAGGCTAACAGGTATTTCTCCTGGTCCTTGCGCAGCTGTTCCTGCAGATACAGGCTGGAAACCAGCATCAGTAAAGCCAGGGGAATAACAACAAAACTGACCACCACAATCGTCATCTTTTTGTGAATGGGCAGTTTGTCGATAAAGTTCAAAATATGTTGGAAAAACGGCGCCGGCTTGTGCTCTCTCGGTACCTGGGTATCAGATGGCACCTCGGCCTGCCGGTCAGGTAATCTTGTTGTCACTTGCGTGCTCCTTATGCCCGTCATTACAAAGATATTTTACCATAGAAAGGAAAGAATTTCTACAGTTAATACCCCGGGTAACCGGACGAACTAAATGCAGTCCGCCGCTCAGGCATGGGGAGTATCGGTTTCGCTTTGGTTGGCCCGGTCAAACTTGCCGTAGTAACGGACGATGATCTGCATCCGGTCGTGCAGGTCCAGCTTGGCCAGGATATTACTGACATGGGTCTTGACGGTGGTCTCGCTGATAAAGAGACTGGCCGCGATTTGCTTGTTGGTCATGCCCCGGCACAAAAGTTCCACAATTTCCCATTCCCGGTTGCTGATACGTTCATCCCGCAGGTTATAAGGAAGATTGGTGGCTGCTGCCGATTTAAAAGGCGTGAATGCCGAATAATCTACATTTAATAGTTTTAAGGCGCTGTCCAAAAGTTTAGCCAGGTCTTCAATCTGTTCCCTGGTCAGCACGGGCAGGCTGTATTTGAGCCGCAGCGCTTCGGGAATGCGGCTGTCCGGCGTGGTGATACCGCCGTAATAGGCATAGGCGATGGGGTGATCGTTAAAGAACACCGTGCAGTAGATGCAGGTCACGCCAAAGGGGCACGCCGAGATCCTGGTGGGAGTTTCCGGCAGGGACGCGATGGCGGCGGCGGCGGTTTCCTGGCAGCGTTTCAGATTATCTTTCTGTACGGCCAGGCAGAACAAAGATTCCCGGGAACACACGGTTAACGGTTTGCCCTGGATATCATAGAAACACATGCTGCCACCAAAATTCTTGGAAAAATAATCCTGGAAAGTCTGCAGTTTGTCAAGGCCGATAAACTTCAGCCATTGTTCAGTTGTGAGATTATCTTTTTTCATTTTTAACCCCATCCTTAACATGCTACTTTTCGAAACGCAACCGCAATTTAAAAACTATCCTCACGACGGTGCAGTGAGTAGTACTACACAAGGAATTGTGTTGCCTAAATATTATGTACCTATTCTTTACCTTTCTAAATTATAGCTTTAAATGCAGGGAAAAGCAAGATAAAACCTGACTATTCTGCTTGTCCGGATATTTTAAAAATATCTAAAGTAGTAATACTTTAGATATAGTACTTGAAAACACGATGAGACCCTCACCGACCGGCGGCGCCCACAAGTAGTTTTCATGAAGAATTTTTGTATAAAAAACTTTTTTTAGTTCTCAAAATTACAATTTTTATAAATACGGCTATAACGGCGTACCAAGTTTACACCAGGGAGCTCGCCGAAAGGCGTAGTCGACGTAAGGAGTTCCGCCAAAGTAGTACCGCTGGTGGGAGAGAAAACAAAAAAAGCGCTTATCTTCGTCCAAACGGGTTATTTAGTGAGGAGCCGGAAAGGCGTATTCTAGAGGTGCAGAACAAGTTTCTGTATTGCACTGCCCTGATCGCAAGGCCTGGCGCACAGGTGGAGCGGTCAAGTATCCCACAACAAAGGAGGAAATTAGTATGGGAAAGGATGTACAATGTTTAATCCTTTTGCTGGTTGTTGCCGTTCTTTTTATTTCTGAAATCATTCCCCTGGCAGTAACCGCAACCGCAGGCGCCATTGCATGTGGCGTCCTGGGCTTTATCCCGACGAAAGAAGTCTTCAGTGGTCTGTCCAACTCCACGGTAGTACTTTTCGCCGGCATGTTCGTCGTAGGTGCAGCAATGTTCTACACCGGCCTGGCACAGAAGATTGGCCAGGGCGTTGTTAGACTCTCCGGCACCGGTGAGAACAGCTTAATGTTTGGCATCATGTTTGTTGGTTGCGCACTTTCTTCCGTATTGTCCAACACCGGTACCGCTGCCTGCTTGATGCCCGTAGTATTAGGTATCTGCGCTGCAGCTCATATTCCCGCTTCCCGCGAATTAATGCCTCTGGCCTTCGCGGCTGGCTTGGGTGGCACCATCACTCTGGTTGGTACGCCTCCTAACATCATCGCTTCCGGCGCTCTGGCCGCTGCAGGCTTCAAACCTTTTGGTTTCTTCGAATTTGCCTGGATCGGTATTCCTCTGAGCGTAGCTGGTATCCTGTATATGATGTTCATTGGTAAGCACCTGATCCCCAAGAGGGAACTGGATGCCAACCAGGACATTCAACAGGAAATTGATGCTAACGAAAATGTTTCTTCCACTAAACAAATCATTTCCGGCGTCATCCTTATCATCTGCGTCATCATCATGGCCCTGGATGTTAAGTGGTTCAACCTGGAAATGGCTGCCATCACCGGCGCATTAGTTTGCGTCCTGACCGGCTGCTTAACCGAGAAACAAGCTTATGCATCCATTGACTGGGTAACGATTTTCCTGTTCGCAGGTATGATGCCTGTGTCCACCGCAATGGATAAGACTGGCGCCGGCAAGTTAATCGCCGGCTGGGCAGTCAGCATCATGGGCGGTTCTCCTTCTCCGATGACGGTGACGATCGTATTGTTCATCATCAGCTGTGGTCTGACCCAGTTCATGAGCAACACCGCCGCAGCAGCTCTGCTGTGCCCCATCGGTATCGCCATTGCAAAACAGTTAGGTGCATCTCCGCAAGCAGTATTGATGGCCATTGGTATTGCCGCATCCTGCGCCTTCGCAACTCCTGTAGGTACGCCTCCTAACACTCTGGTGCTTGGTCCTGGCGGCTACAAGTTCATGGACTACGTAAAAGCTGGTACCGGTCTGGTAATCGTCAGCTTCATCGTTTCCATCATCATCATCCCGATGGTATGGCCTTTCTTCCCTGGCAAATAATTGTTAAGTCAGCTGGCTGCCCCCTAATCGGGGTGGTCAGCTCTCCTCAAGTTTTGTAAAAAACTTGGCAGTTAACTTTCCAGGTAGTTTCTGGCAGTGCCGCAGAAACGTCTAAACCGCCTGTGCGCTTTGGCGGTTTAGCATGTTTTACACAAAGCTTCACTATAAAATTAATAGGAGTGAAATTTAAATGGATGTTTTTATGACTGCGGTTATTTCCGTATGGAATGACTCTGGTTACGCAGCTTTAACCGGCGGCAACCTGATCATGATGGCAGTAGGTATCATCCTGCTGTATCTGGCCATTGTAAAAGGTTTCGAACCGTTGCTGTTAGGCTCTATCGCCTTCGGCTGCATCATGGCTAACTTCCCAAAAACCGGTTTCATGACTGACCCTGGCCTTATGCAAGTAATTCATTATGGTATCGCTAACGAAATCTTCCCGCCGCTGATTTTCTTAGGCATCGGCGCGATGACCGACTTTGGTCCGCTGATTGCGAACCCCAAGACCCTGCTGCTGGGCGCTGCTGCTCAGTTAGGCGTGTTCGTAGCTCTGATTGGCGCAATGCTGCTGGGCTTCGATATTCGTGAAGCAGCTTCTATCGGTATTATCGGTGGCGCCGATGGCCCTACCGCTATTTACCTGACCATGAAGATGGCTCCGCATCTGCTGGGCGCTATCGCCGTAGCAGCATACAGCTACATGTCCCTGGTTCCTCTGATTCAGCCTCCTTTCATGAAGTTATTAACTACTGATCATGAAAAGAAACTGGTTATGAAACAGCTCCGTCCTGTAACCCGTTTTGAAAGAATCATATTCCCCGTACTGTCCGCTATCGTTATCAGCCTGTTGCTGCCCCCTGTAGCAGCTCTGATTGGTATGCTGATGATGGGCAACCTGTACCAGGAATCCGGCTGCATGGACCGTCTGAGTGATACCGCGCAAAACAGCTTGATGAACATTGTCACCATCATGCTGGCAACCGGTACCGGCCTGACCATGGACGCTGTAAGCTTCCTGAACTACAAGACCATCCTGATCATTTGCTTAGGCTTACTGGCCTTCGCCTTTGGTACTATCGGCGGCGTAGTCTTCGGTAAACTGATGTACATGGTTGATGGCAACACCAATCCTCTGATCGGTTCCGCCGGTGTATCCGCAGTACCTATGGCAGCTCGTGTATCCCAGATCGTTGGCCAGAAGTATAATCCTGGTAACTTCCTGTTGATGCATGCCATGGGCCCGAACGTAGCAGGCGTAATTGGTACGGCCGTAGCAGCCGGCACCATGCTGGCTATGATTGGACCTGCTCCGGTAAAATAATCTAGTCCATCACACTAGCTATAAGTACTTTCTAATGTTTTCTGATGAAGCCCCTTACTTGCTCAAACAAGTAAGGGGTTTTTTAATGTTTATACCGCCGGCCTACTTCTAAAACATGAGCGTGGAGCCGTTGGGTAGGGAGTAGGCGTACTTTAATGAAAGATTAATAAACATGCTACAGACTTGTAACATTTTTTTCAAAAAATAATTAAAAAATAAATTAAGTTACAGTTATAATTTCGTTTTTGGGAGTAGTATTCTTAAAAAATAAAGCAAAAGTAGTATATCTAAACATGCATTTGACCGTAAGAAGGAGTAATCTTCATTCTAAAGAGTTATTCAGTGAGTACTTTAAAAGGCGTATTCTAAAGGTGCAGAACGAGTTTCTGTAAGCACTGTTCGGCGG